>CATPBS010000348.1 GCA_955652715.1 uncultured Candidatus Udaeobacter sp. | reverse complement strand
CGGCGCACGCCATCGGCCACTTCTCCGAACCGGCAAAGCTATGATGCAGTGCGTCGATCGCGGCGAGGGTCATGGCCAAGCGCCATGCCGCCGTGTCATTCCGCGCATGTTGCGGGCCGTCCCCCGCGAGTAGCACCCAGCCTTCAGCGAGTCCGACCCTCTGATAAAACTGGACTAGATCATCGCGATTCTGACGTTTGAAATCGCTCGTGGAACACATTATCAAAACGGGCCAGGTTTTGCTCGGATCGAAATTTGCAGGCGTTGCCAGCATGGCGACTGCGTTTGGCGGCACGGGGTTGCCGCCTTGCGCAGCGTAGGATTTTTCCTGCGCGCTCAGAGGAACATTGGCCTTTACGGTTGAACCTGGAGAAAAGCTAGAGCCAGCGAAATTGAGAGAGGCTTGGGCTGCGTCCGCGGCGAACACCGCTATGATATTTAGGGTGACGATGACCCGTCCAACTAAGACTACGCTGTTCAAGAAATTATTGTACTACATCCAAGCAATCGGCACAAAGTTGGACTCGTCAAGCTCGACTTGAATGGTGACTCATCGCAGTGATTCCACGCGCCGCTTCGCCTCTGCTAGATAGGTCTCGTCAATTTCGAACCCGATAAAATTTTTCACTCCGCAGCGCTGCGCCGCGACGGCCGAGTTTCCAATTCCTAAAAAAGGATCGAGCATCGTTTGGACGCGCGACGCGCCGTGCAGTTTGATGCACCATTCTGCCAGTTGCACTGGAAAAGTCGCTGGATGCGGCCGTTCTTTCGCGCGGCTCTGAATTGTTTCATAGGGAACGAACCAGGTATTGCCGCGACAACGCAGATCGCTGCCGCGAGTGTGCTGCCAGCGCGCGATGTTGCTCTTGTCCTGATACGGAACGCCAAGCGCGAGCCTATCAATTTCGACGTGACCGGTTTTAGTGAAATGAAAAATGTATTCATGGCAATCGTTAAGAAATCGCTTCGAACTGATCGGCTTGAAATGGCCATACGAGCGAATTGCTGTAGTCGCTTCCCTGTGGGAAGCGCGGCTCGGAGGTTTTTGATCACTGAACGTCGCGTCGCCCACAGGGCGACGGCTACAACGATCTTCGATGGCGATTGATTTGATCCAGTGAATCGTATTCTGCAAAACAAACACATCGCGCAGTTCGATCGCGATTTCATGCGGCAACATTGGGTTCGACGGCGCAGCGCCGATGTTTAGAAAAAATGAGCCGCTCGATTTTAGAATTCGTCCGACTTGCTCCGCCCATGTGTGGCACCACCGCAAATAAGATCGTCGGTCCTGCCCGTCGGAATATTTCCCGTAGCTAATCCCGAGATTATACGGCGGAGAGGTCACTACAAGATCGACACTCTGATCTGTCAGCTGCGACATTCCTTCGATGCAATCTTGTTCGCGAAAATCAAACTCAGTCATTGGTTAGAGCATTCTCAACCAAACCATTGCGAGTACAACAAAAATCGGCGCTGTAGCCACGCCTCTGTGAGGCGCATCAATAGGGGATCCTTTTCCGCCTTCACGGATTTTAGATCAATCACAGATTACCGGATTCAGAGAATCAATTAAGAAAGCAGGAGGAGAGGAATACGGATCCCGGATTTTGTAAATTCTGTCCATTCTGTCCAAGGTCCCCGTTCCTGGTTTCCTGCTTTCCTGATTCGTTTAACCGTAGTACCGCCAACTTTGCATCACCACGATTTGTCATAGATTGAGATCATGGCCGACAAGCCCTCGAAACTGAAGATCGCCGACCTCGAATTCACGTCGCGACTGCTCGTTGGCACAGGGAAATTCGCGTCGAATGAGCTGATGCGGGATGCGCTTATTGCCAGCGGGACCGAACTTGTGACTGTGGCGCTGCGCCGGGCTGATCTCTCCGGCAAACACGATCCGTTTGCGAACATTCTCGATTTTATCGATCCGAAACGTTTTCTCCTCCTGCCAAACACAAGCGGCGCGCGCAACGCAGATGAAGCCGTGCGTCTCGCGCGGCTGGCGGCGAGTGCAGGCTTGCCCACATGGATCAAGCTCGAGATTCACCCGGATCCGCGCTATTTGCTTCCCGACCCGGTTGAGACGCTGGCGGCCGCGGAAATTCTGGTCAAAGAGGGATTCACTGTTCTTCCCTACATAAATGCCGACCCGGTTTTGGCGAAACGATTACAGGACATCGGGACGGCCACGGTGATGCCGCTGGGCTCACCGATCGGGAGCAATCGTGGGATCGAGGCGCGTCTGCAGATCGAGATCATCATCGAACAAGCCACCGTGCCGGTCGTGGTTGATGCCGGACTGGGCGCGCCAAGTCACGCAGCGGAAGCGATGGAGATGGGCGCCGACGCGGTGCTAGTCAACACGGCCATTGCAATCGCGTCAGATCCTGTTCGCATGGCAAAGGCATTTAAAAAAGCAATTGAAGCAGGCCGCGAAGCGCGCGAAATCGGATTAGCCGAAAAATTGAGCGCGGCCGCGGCGACCAGTCCGCTGACCGGCTTTCTGACTCGATAATTTTGGCGAGTTACAAAGATCACAGCGCGACGTGCGTTTTGTGGCGTCACTGACCAGCTACAGCGTCGTCTCGCTTACCAGCGCTTCTTGATGTCTCGTGCCGCGTTTCGTCTCTTTCTGTAATCGTTTCAGGCGACTCGACAACGCGGCCTTTGCCGCGGAACGCATCCGATCGATAAACAAAATTCCATTGAGATGGTCGGCCTCGTGCTGGATTGCTCGAGCGAGAAATCCGCTTGCTTCGATTTGGATTGTGTCACCTTCCAAAGTCTGTGCGCGTATCGTCACCGACTGCGCCCGTTCGATGTCGCCGGTGATTTCCGGAAAACTTAAGCAACCTTCTACTCCCAGTTCAATTTCACCGGTCAGTTCGATTTCGGGGTTGATCAACACCAGCGGCATCGCCGTCTTCGGACCGGTGTCCTGGCCATTTAACTTCAGCGTGCTAGGCCGGTCTTCGACTGCCGAAACATCAAGCACAGTGACCTGCAACGCTTCACCGATCTGCTGCGCTGCCAGACCGACACCGTGCGCCGCGTGCATCGTCTCGATCATACTCGCCGCCAGCTCGCGAATGCGATCATCGATTTGCTCGATCCGTTTCCCTTTGGCTCGCAGGATCGGATCGCCGTACTGCAAGATTGGCAGAATCATTTTTCTTCCCGCGTAAATGCCGGCAAATTTCTCACGCCCCCTAGCTTCAACGCATCCATGATCTTGATGATCGTGCCGAAGGAAGCTTTTTTGTCCGCTTGCAGTGCGAGGGTGGATTTGCGCGGTTCGGGCAACTCGCGCACGGCGGTCTCCAGTTCGTCCATGCTGATCGCTCGGCCGTCGAGCTTGATCTCATCATTTTGATCGATGCTCACGATCACGTGATCGAGTTCCGCCGGCAGCTTCTTTGCCGTTTTGGACTCCGGCAGGTTAATCTTAACCTCTGGCTGGTCCTTCTTGAAGGTGGTCGAGACAACAAAAAAGATCAGGAGGATGATCAGAATATCGACGAGCGAGACGATGATAATTAGAGGCGCTCGCCGTTTTCGCACTGCGAAATTCATGTGCTCAGATGCGCTGGGCGCTTCACGCTACCGGCGTTGGAATCGATACGTGTACGCTGGGCGGCGCTTTTGCCATTTCAAATTCGCGCGAAGAGCGGCCGTAATACAGTTTATTAATCAACTCGACGACCAACGTTTCCACCTCCACCGACATCACTTCTACCTTTCTGGAAAAATAGGTGAACCCAATCAGCGTCGGCACGGCGATCGAAAGCCCGAAAACGGTGGCATTCAATGCTTCGGCAATGCCGAGCGCGATCTGTCGCGTATCCGACGCGCCCGAGCTCAATCCGAGATGGGAAAATACATGCACCAGTCCCGACACCGCGCCGATCAAACCGAGCAACGGAGCGATGCCTACGATGACTTCAAGAACAATGAGGCCCCTTTCCAGCCGAACCATCTCGTGACGCGCACGCGTTTGGACCCCTTCCACGTTTTCCGAACGCGGCCCGCGCAAATGTTGCAGCGCCACACGAGCGATCCGCGCCAGCGACGAATTATCGTGATGCACGATGTGCGACAGCCGCTCGGGACTTTCGCCCGGCGCGAGACGTTCTATCTCATGCTCGAGTATTGGCGGCATCACGTTTTTGCGTCGCAAGGCGAGTCCGCGCAAAATCATTGTCGTCACCGACACAATCGAGCAGGCCAGCAGCGGCCACATGAAAAGGCCGCCTCTTGCGAAGAATCCGAGCACGATATTCGCGATTCCCGTCGTTTCGGCAATGATCCAGGCTGCGATCATCGGTTTGGAAAAATAATGAAACCGAGTCCATCCACTTCCAAGCCTTCGGGAGGCAAAGTATTTGCGACGTCATCGGGGATCGGGGGAAGGTGCGCTTCGAGCACCGATTGCACGCAAACGTTTGCGAACGCCTCGTTCGAACTGTTCTCGGTAATTTTGAGACCTTTCACTTGTCCGCTTCGATCGATATTAAATCGAAGCCGCAGCGTGCCGATATTAATCAAATCACGCTTCTGATCTACAAAGGCATACCAGCGTGACCCGATTGAATCTGCCACTATCTTTTGGTAGCGACCGAGCGGTGTGCCTAATGCATTCACGGCGGAAATGCCGCGACTGGTGATGTTACCGGAGATGCGGCTCCGCTCCTTCAAGCGCCGATACGCAGATTGCGGTTGCGATGCTGCAGTCGAGGGCTCGAGCGCAGCAGTTGGCCTTTGAGTCAACAATGCAAATTGCTCCGCCGCGGTAAGCGGCTCGGATTGCGGAGGAGCCATTTGTTTTTGTTGCGATGGAGCGCTCGACTGCTGCGGTTGCGCTCCCTTTGTTTCCAGCGAGTACGGATTTGTCTCCAAATCCATCAACGGCCGATCCTTGCCGGTTTGCGACGGCAACGGAGCTTCGCCAGTGGCGCCTACCTCGCTTGCTCCAATTGAGTTGGCGTTCGATTCGAAGGTTTTGTCCCTCGGCGGCTCTGGTGATTTTTTTGATTCATCCGTTTCGATGAATGCTGAATTCTTTGACACAGATGTTGGCGAGAGATCGACAAACGTGAGTTCAGCCGGTTTTTCCTCAAACGGAACAGTTGGCGAGAAAACACCGCTGAACGCAGCAAGCAAAAACGCTACGGCCAGGTGAATCACAATCGCCACAAGCACCGCCCACAAAATCGTTCGCGCATCGTATTCGTGATCTCGCAATCTTTCGGGATTGCCCGGCTGGGCGAACATGATGTCAGCCGTTGTCATGAGAGCGTTCTCTTAACGGTAAGAAAGATTCAGGCGCAGAGTTTTTCAGCTTAAGGCTGGAACATTATCCCAGCCCCCAGGCGATGACAACTTACGCAGCTAATGCATTCCTATTCCTGCTCCTTGTCTTGCTTTCGTCTGGCCGCGCATTCTTTCTCTTGTCATTCCGAGCCCCGAAAAATCTCTTGCCGCTACGGACTTTCGAAGCCATTCGCGCATGATGAAACAAGTATTGCTGCGCATAACCGCCGCATTCGCCAAAATACGTTTCGGAAAATTCACGCAGCCGCAGCCCTGTGACTTTTTTCCTCCGCGGAAAATACTGTTGTCTCAAAACCCGCTCGATCCAGACGTCGATAGGGAATGCGCGCAGCCGTTCGT
>CATPBS010000347.1 GCA_955652715.1 uncultured Candidatus Udaeobacter sp. | reverse complement strand
GGCGTCGCTGCCAAGCGACGCCGACCCCAAGTAGGATGAGCGTGACCACGTAGAAGACGATTTGAATTCCCGCGGGGGTGGCTTTGTAGCCGATCAAGATCCCCAAGATCCTACCCAAGACGGATGAATCCGATAACAAGCGCGATGTATCCCACACACGAGTGCTCGCGGTCGGCAACAGGTTGCTCTGCACGAGAAAGCCGGCGGCCGTGGAAGCGAGCCCCGCAGCCAGCAGCGCCAACATTGCATTCGTCACATTGAATAGGTGCTTAAGAGGAACTCGGAGGAGGCCGAAGTACAGGGCGAATCCCAGCACGGCACCGCCACTCACACCTACGGTGATACCGGCGGCGAGTTGCGCCGCGCCGATGCCGCCGACCAGCATGCCATAAAGGAACAAGACGACCTCGGCGCCTTCGCGCAGTACGGCAAGCGCGACGACGGTCAACAGTAAAGTCATTGGACGACCCACTTTCACCGCGTCCCCAACAGCCTGCAGGCGCCGCGTCAGCTCGCGTCCGTGCGAGGACATCCAGATGATGTGCCAACCGATCATCACGACCGCAGCGAGCAACACAGCGGCGTTGAAAATGTCCTGGCCAGCACCGCCGGCAAGATTGGCGATGAAGTCTGCACCGACCGCAACGAATGAGGCTGCCGCAATGCCTAGCCCGATGCCGCCGACCACGAACATGCTCCGGCGGGGCACACCGCGCGTGGCGGCACAGACAATCGAGATAATCAGCGCCGCCTCCAGGACCTCGCGAAATACGACCAGAGCTACCGCGGCCATACGCTCACTCCGCGATCAGCCGACCTTGAGCCGTGTCGCGATGGAAGTCGCCGAAGTAGGCATAGGTACCCGCACGCAGCGGACCCACGTAAATGACGATGCTTCGCTTCGCTAACACCACGGTTTCGCGGTTTAAGTCGGTGCTCTCAAATTCCTCGGGAGTGGCATCCTCGTTCGTCACACGAAGCTTGAACTTCGTGCCAGCGGGAACCTTAAGCTCGGCCGGGTGATAGCTATGATCGTGGATCACGAGACTGAACTCGCGCACGTCAGAAGCCGAGGCGGTGACGGCGAAGCCGAGCGCGACCATAACCGCTACTGTTAGCCGGAAATGCACTATTAACGATTTTCGTAGCTGGAAAACGGTGTTACGAACGATAATCGTTCGCATTGACACGGTCAAGTGATGCGATGATGACCCGCTGTCATACGACGCGCCGTAAGTCGAGCTAGGGATCGTTCGCCTGAAAAGTCGACGTATTGGAGCTGCCCCGTTTCCGTGGACAGTATTTCGTCTTAGATCTGTGATCTCTGACGTTGCCCCATTTCCCGGGCGCGGCGTAAGCACTCCTGGACCGTAGAGCGAACACTGCCGATCGCAGCGCCGATCTGGCGGTCGCTGAAGCCTTCGGCCTTGAGCCGCAATACCTCGCGGATCTTGCGCACGGGTAACCTCTGTTGCCCCACCGTCGATCTCCTTCCCTCGGGAAAAGAGACCACGGTAGCGGTGGTTAACCCGCCTCACACCCGGCCCGGCATAACCCGGCAGCAAAGCTCGCGCCCGCCGCAGGCACGCTCGAGCGTTACTGGCTGCTCGAATTTCTCGCCTACATCAACTCCGAAGTCCACAAAAACTTCGCGCCGCTTTCCTACCCTTCGAGCAGTGAAGACGTTAAGAATTTTGCGCGGGGCAATCTCAAGAAGCGCCTCGATTGGCTTGACAAAACGCTCGGCTCAAAAACCTTCCTTATGGGTGAGCAGTTCACGGTGGCCGATGCGTATCTTTACGTAGTGCTCACCTGGACGAGTCGGCATCGACCTCGGCCACTGGCCCGCGCTCAAGCGCCACAACGAGCGGGTGGCCGCACGGCCGCAAGTGCTCGCCGCACTGAAAGCCGAGGGGCTCAAGTAAACGCAGGCGGGATTAGCGGACGCGCTACAGTCTTTTGCGGCGCACGCCGTGCGCCGGCGTTGCTTCGAGAGGGTTTTTCCGGCCAATAGTGCTTCGGATCGGAAGGCTTGCGCGACGAGCATCGCAGCTGGCGCCGGTGAACGCCCGGCATGCCTGACAACGTATACTAAGTAGCACAGCATCAGACCCCCGAGCCCTCCTTTTTGTCTACACGGGTGTGACCCAGCGATATGAGCGAATACCTCCATCACAAACTTGCGTTGATCCATCAGAGTTTGCTTCATGGGAAATTGCCCAGGAATTTGAATTGGAGCGACGCCCTAGAGCTCATTCGGCATCTTGGCGAAGTGCAGCCGCACGGAGGCGACGAGTTCGCATTCGTCATCGGAACTAAGCGCGAATTCTTCAAGCGTCCACACACTCATGAACTCGGGGTTGAGGAGGTTTCGCGATTGCGAAGGTTTCTCAAGGAGGCCGGATCGGAACCGGCGTCGAGTGAGTATGTTCAACCCTGTCGAATGGTCGTGGTGATCGATCACCACGCGGCGCATATATTTCAGGATCGCAACGGAAGTCGGCCGCACGATGAAGTTACAGTAAAGCCTTACGACCCCCATGGGTTCCACCGTCATTTGATTCATCGCAAGGAGGCGCACTATCAAGGTGACCGCGTTCCCGAAGAGACATCCTTTTACGAAGACGTGGCCAAAACACTCATGCCAGCGAACGAGATCGTCTTGATTGGGCACGGAACCGGGAAAAGTAGCGCCGTCGATGTTTTAGTGGAATATCTGAAGACCCATTACCCCGACGTTTCCCGACGAGTGAAGGCCACCGAAACAGTCGATCTCTCCGCGCTGACTGAGCCCGAAGTAGAGGCGATCGCGAAGCGACACCTGATCGCGGTGGTATAAGCAGAGCCTCCAATCGAACATCGTTTGAGTAGCGGCCGATCGCGGTTTCGCTGAGATGGGTACCGAATTGCGGGGACCTACTTTCCTAGGCAGATCTGCGACATGTAAGTCTGGTTAGCCCTAGGGCCGCAGCCCGGGCTTCCCCGATTTTCCGGACCCCTTCCTGAGCTTTGGTTTGGGGCGGCTAGAAAGCCTAACCTCGCCAATGCACAACGGTTTTGCCGGCCCGATCGGATGCGTTGATTCGTAGTGCGATCATCTTTGGGGAGACTGAAGTGCCCCGAACAGAAGGAACAGAATTGCGCCCGAGCGCGCGAGAGTTCCTCCGGCGTTGCACGCGGCCGAGTGTTGCTCGTCGAAGCCGGGTGTACATTTCCAGTCATTGTCCTTCAAGTTCCGCTGAGCGTTCACCTGTAGGGGCATGCAGATCCCGCCGCGCTTGGTGAAGCGGCGTTCGCACTTCTGATCATCACCCGCGTGCGCTAGCAACCGATTGGGCGGAGTCACGTGCATGGCTACGGAGGTTGCTCCGCTGGGGCGAAAGTCGCGATCACACACTCGGCCGGCAACGTTGGACACCGAATACTCGGTTAGCGACAGGATAATGCGTGCGCAGGTATTGCCGACTTCCCGGTAATCGAGGGTGCAGCGCCAACCCGGACCGAAAGAGGAATTGTCCGCATAAGCGTTGGCCGGCACCTTGGCTCCTACGCATCGCTGATCAGTGTTCAAATGACGTGTGGTGTTCCGAACTGGCCATAAGCACGCCTGTCCGCTGTCAAAGCGGCTCGAATAGGCAGGGCTCAAGCGCACGCTCGCGTCGGTCTGAGACAGGGTGACCGCGGGTGCAGCGATCAGGAAGGCGGCGAATGACAGCAGAAGCGGCGATGCTAGGTGCTGCCTACTCGGGGTGATGCTCATGGATATTCCTTGTGTGCAGTCGTGTCACCAGGACAGAAACTGGCAGGGCCTTGAGTGGGTCGCTGGCTGCCCACAGCGAACGCGCCTTCAGCGGGCAGCAGAGCACCCATCAGCGACCTGTCGGATCCTTGGCGCGCTTTGGCTCCCGGTATCTGATCGAAGGCAGGTGGAAGCCCGACGTCCAAGGGCGTTCCGCCTGAGCTGGCGCAGGCGCTGGGCGAGCCTTCGCGTCGTGCTCGACCGCCTGTTCGGCAGTCGTCGTCGCAACATCTTTTCCCCACCGATGCAGAAGCGGCCGAGAGCCCGTTTCGACCCTAGCGTTCCTCATGGATCTCTCCTTGAGCTATGAGGGCAACTTGCGCCGTTCGCGTGGGTCGGTCCGTACGCTAGCGCACGTGAGCCAGGGACGCTCGCGATCGTGACGGTGCGCGCTTGCGGATTCGCCTCGCGGGCCAGGCGAGTCGTGCGGCGATTTGGGCGAAATACGGGTTGAGGCCGGCTGACTAGCCGGTTGCGCTAGGGCGTGTTAACACTACTGACGTAGTGCTTCCACGATGAGTGCGAAGTAAATGAAGGCAATGAACACCAGATCGAGCTTGTCGAAGCGACTGAAGATGCGAGGAAAGCCTTTGAGTCTTCTGAAGAGCCGCTCGATCT
>CATPBS010000346.1 GCA_955652715.1 uncultured Candidatus Udaeobacter sp. | reverse complement strand
GCGCCAAAAGCACCCCAGAAGTACCATGGGGGCGGTGGCCGATAAAGCAGCGGTCTTATTGATTGCTCAGCCATAGATCAGATCAGGTTCCTGATCCCGGTACCCCCTTGAGCGCTTCGCTCTTGATCTCGAACGAAATTTTGTAAAACCCCGCGGAACGAAGCATATCGAGCAAGTGAACCACGTTCCCGTGAACGGTGTCGCGATCGCCTCGAACGAACACCTTCGCTTCCGGGTCGGATTGGTGCACCTGCAGCAACCGCGCCTGCAGATCATCGCCAGTCATCTCATTTTTGTCGAAAAAGTAGTGGCCGTCCTTGTCCACGGAAACGCTGATGTAATCCCGTTTTGACTGTGTTTCACCCGAGCTTCCTGTGGGCAAATTAACTTTCATACCCTTCATATGCACCTGGCTCAAACTCACCATCATGAAACTGGCGAGCAGAAAAAACATGATGTCGATCAACGGAATGATCTCGATCCGCGCTCTTTTGCGAGGAATGGGTGAGTGTACAGTCATTAAATACCTTAAAACATCTTTAAATCGACGAGCCTTTCCCAGACGCTGGGGCTTGCCCGGCGAACTCCATGTCGCGCGCCGCGGTTTGTGTCCCTAACATCACTTCCAGGTTTGTGGCTGCCGTCTGCAATTCGAACTCCAAGTTAGACACCCGGGAAGTAAAAAAGTTAAACGGAATCAGAGCGAAGATAGCGATACCGAGACCGCAGGCCGTGGCAATGAGCGCCTCTGCAATACCGCCGGTGACGGCTTGCACCGCCAGCTCTTCATTGCCCAGGAAGCTGAATGAACGGATCAGACCGGTAATGGTGCCCAACAGACCGAGCAACGGTGCCAAAGTTACGAGGGTGTCCATGACGACGAGGAATCGACCGGCGCGTTTGATCTCGATGCCGGCAGCGACCTGCAATGCGCCTTGCAAGGAGGCGTGTTGGTGATTGAGGCCATTCCACATCATGCGCAAAACTGGATCACGCGATCCGCGGGAAAGCCGGGAGGCTTCGGCGGTATCGCCATTCTCAATCGCGGTAAACACTTTCTCGATCCGTTTGGGGTCACGACGAAACCAGCGGCCAGTCCACCAAAAAATTCGCTCGATCACCACGGTGAGCCCGATGATCGATACAATCAAAATCGGCCACATGATTGGACCGCCCTTGTGGAATTTGTCGATCAACCAGTTCCCGGCTAGGAAGCCTGTGGGTTGCGCTTCGGCAGCCGGCGACGGACTTGTAGCTGCAGCTGCTGCGGGACTCTGCGCGCCAGCCGGTGCAGGGCTCAGCGTAACAGGAATACTCGCACCTGGCGCCGCAGGCTGGCCTGCCGGCACGGTCGTAGCAGGTGATTGCACCGCCGCGGCAGGATTCGTGGGTGCCTGCGCGGCTGGACTCGTAGCCGGCGCCGTGGCCGGAGATTGTGCTGGACGCGGGGATTGCGCGAACGAAATCAGCGCAAACGCGAGTGAGCATAGAGACGTGGTAAGTATTGTTTTCATAGTTGAAGCAGGAGTTTGATGTGACCGGTTCGATTTCGGTACAGGGTTCCTCTTATCGCAGACGACTCAGCCGAGAGTCGAGCAAAACTTTTCATTTTTTTGGGCGACGCTTCCTTCGAGGTCGCATCTTTGATTCGAAATATCTCTACCGCTGGGCCGTAAGGCAAGTCTTTCAAATCGTCGTCGCCGAAGTTCCTACAGCGTTGCGAGTCCGAACGCCATGCTGAGCGATCACAACGCTGTTCCGCAGGCGCGGCCAATTGTCGATTGCTGCTTCCAATTGATCTCCGGCATGAATCGGGCCAACGCCAGCGGGCGTTCCCGTTAAAATCAGATCGCCCGGCAAAAGTGTGAGCGACTGACTCGTGAATGAAATAATTTGCGCAACCGAATAGATCATCCGGCTCGTGCGCGCGCTCTGGCGGAGCGCGCCATTCTGCCATAGCTCTACCGAAACATCGCTGACATCCGCATTCGCATAAACGAAGGGCCCAATCGGCGTGTAAGTGTCAAATGATTTGCAGCGGCCAAACTGCTTCTCGCTTTTTTGTAAATCCCGATCGCTGATATCGAGACCGATTGTGTAACCGAAAACACAATCGAGCGCACGTTCTGCAGGGACATTTTTCGCGGTCTTGCCAATCACGACGGCCAGCTCCACTTCGAAATCGGTTTGATGTTCGGGAAACGCGATCTCGATCGCGCCGTGGTGGGGTAAAAGCGAGCTCGGAGATTTGAACCAGATCAAGGGCGTGCCCAGAGGCGTCCGCTTCATCTCCGTAATGTGATCGGCATAATTCAACCCGACCGCGATTAATTTCGACGGCGCAACTGGAAGGTCGATCTGCAAATTTGCTAGCGGAAATACTTCGCCGATGGGTTGGATTTGAATCCAATACGGTTTTGCCAGGATATGCACGTGGTCGCCGCGCAGTTCGCCGTAGAAGAATTCATCGCCCGATCTGAAACCGCCGAATGTTTTCATAACAAATGTTGTACAGGCTGTGTCAGCCACTGAACTATTTAACGGCGGCGACTGGCACAAACACCGCTACAATTATTTTGGCACGAGGCACACAAAGTCTCGCACAGGTTTTTGCTCCGGAACGGAAAATGCGCTGCCATTCTCCCGCGCAAACCAGAATGCGCTCGAGGAACCGCCGTCGAGGTTTATTGCGCGTTCAATTTTCAAATCTGCAGCGATTGGTGTCGTAGCAAGGATCGTTGCCAAGTCCGCGAGCGAAACATCCGAGCAAACGCCGAGCAACGCGAGGTTGTTCGTTCCTGCCGCGGCAAAAGTTCGCCGCGCCAAAGCTGAATCATTCAGACCACGAACGCACTGCGACATATCAACGAGGAACGGTCCGCACTGAATCGCAGCGGCAATTTTTTGACGCGGTGAAAATTCACGGGCGCGCACGATTTGCACTCCGTGCGACGACGCCAGCAACACGCCCGTAATCAGGCGCGCGCGCCGTAGCGGCGCGATCGATTGCTCATTCAAGATTCGCAACCCGATCGGCTCGAAATTCGCATCGAAGTAACCGCCGTTCACTCCGCACGCGCATTTTTCGCGCTTCATGATCCCGGCGAGTGTTTGGCCGTCACGATTATCGATCAG
>CATPBS010000345.1 GCA_955652715.1 uncultured Candidatus Udaeobacter sp. | reverse complement strand
GACGATGGCTTGCATCAGCGCCGCCAGTGCGATGGTGTCGTCCACGCGCGATTGCGCGTCGCAGATTCGGAACTCGATCGTGTCAAAAAACGGATGGAGCCGGATGTCCCACCAAATTTTCTTCGCATTGTCGATGCAGTTAGTGGAGACGAGCAGCTTCAGATAGTCGTCGTACTCGGACAGGCTTTCGAACGCGTCGGGAATCCCGGTGCGCGGGAAACGGTCGAAAATCATCTGCCGATATGCCTTCAGGCCGCTAGCTCGTTCTCCGCTGTAATTGGAACATGACGGGCGCAAACGCGTGATTCTTGATGAATGACTGTCGGTTTGCTGCTGTCCGAAATCCGCGAATCAGAAACCCGGTTCCGCCCTGCTACTGAGCCCACACGATTTGGTTGATGATTTATCGCTGCTCTGCTGCCGGCATACGAAGTTATCGATCGGCCGGCTGAGCCAGCGACGCTGTACGGTTGGACAGCAGACATGCGAGCGCCACCGTAGTAGAATTGCGGTGCGCGGCTTACTCCGTCCAAACTTTTGCCACTGAAGCGTGCGCCACTACTGGGGAAAGCCGGCGCTGCGCGAAAGCCACCACCGGAATAACCGCCGAAATGGCCACCGCCAAAGTGGCCCCCGCCGCCAAAACCGCCGCCGTGAGGCCCTGCCCAGGCTGGCAGAGTAACACCGACGAGAGCCGTGCTTAGCAAGCTGAGAAATTTGATCTTTTTCATAATAAAAACTCGTAGCCGATCCCCTTGACCACCATTGCGCGTCGGTAAGATTTTACGGTGCCACCTAAGAGTTGATGCTCGTTCCCTCTATTGGGATAGGAACTGCGGCGGTGGGCGGCCGTAGTCACGGCAGGCACGTAGAATTCGCACTAGCGAGTGAAACAGCTTCTATTTTCCCCAAAGCGGAGAACGATGGTCTAATGCGCTTAATCGCGGGTTGTTAGCTTCTGGTTGCGTGTTGCCGCATCGCAATTATCCGAGAAAGTGGTTGTAACAAAAATCAGATCGTGGCTGTTCGCGTACCACGATTCAGAGGGTGGCTACCCCGCATGGATTCGAACCATGAATAACGCCTCCAAAGGGCGCTGTGTTACCGTTACACCACGGGGTATCTCGACGTCGGATTTACATCGGTGATTTTGGATTAAAGCGCAAATTGCCCTCAATATCCTGTCGACCCCCAACGACTAATGAGGCATTGCGATCGTGGCGAGAGCAACTCGCTGCCACAATCGAGGTTGAATTAGTGGCGCAGCGGCAAGTATGATGGTTTGGCTGTAACCAACGAGATCCCGTTATGGAGCGCACAATTTTCCTTCAGCATTACCGCGTCTGCCTTAGATCGGACGGCGCTCCGCGTGAACTCAGCCGGGAGGGTGCAGCGATTACTTACGAAGCGATCGACGAAAGATCTCGTGAACCAGTTGATCTAAAGCTGATTCCGCTTGAAAGCATCGATCCGGGCGTGCGGGAGCAATTGGAGGAGCAGGCACGCGCCGCGCAGAAGCTGCGTCATGTCAATGTCGCCAAGGTGTTCGATTTTGGGCGCGAAGGCGGAGATCTTGTTTGCATCTCAGAGCACCTGCCGGGCGAAACGCTTGCTGCGTGGGTGGGCGAACACGGGCCGATGCCGGCTGACGCTGCATTGCGAGTAGCAGAGCAAATCGTGAGCGTGCTGTCATCTACGAGTTTTCACAGACTCCCGTATCCGCCCATTCAGCCGTCCGACATCGTTGTGGTCCCAGGACAAACTCCGGAAGGCACTTGGCCACTGGCGAAATTGATTAACTTCGGTTTGCCCGCATTGAGATCCAGTCCCAAGCTCGAGTCGGAGAATTCAGAGACGCGCGAACAAGCATTCTCCGCGGAACAGTTCGCCAACTCCGAACACTCAGCCCACCGAACGAGTAACATCCGTTCAGAGATTTCTTCGCTCGGTGCGACACTTTACTTTCTTCTGACTGGCGTTGCACCTTCGGGTGAGGCGCTGCAGGGGCCTCCAAAGTTTTCGAAGTTTCCGAAGCCGTTGCGGACATTGCTTGCCCGGATGTTGCATCGCGATCCCGAGCAACGTCCGAAGGATTTGGTCGTGTTGGCGGAAATGATCCGCGAATGCCTTTTGAAAATCGAACGCCGGCGCGCATTTGCGGACAAGTATGGCATTCCGTACAGGACAACGCTTCCACGACCGGCCGAGGCTCGGCCGAGGCGATTTCTGAGAATGGCACTGGCGGTTGCCGGGCTGGTGCTCGCCGCAGCAGTAATCGCGGCGGTGCTGTCGCCGGAGCCGATTCGCAGAATCATGCGCCCGACTCGCGAGACAAAAAACATCGGGGTTCTGGTTGGCGTGCCCGAATCTTCGCCATCGCCAGCGGTCCAAAATGCTTCGACTACGATCGCTCCCGCGGCGGTGGCCTCACAAGCCTCGAACGCGGCTGTGCCGTTTGAAAGCCAACCGCCGGTGAACGCGGCGACCCCTTCGAATTCGCCTCAGGTTGCATCGCCGGATCTTCAGCAGAGGCAAACAGCGAATGCTCAATCACAGCCCGCCGCTCCAAACGCTTCCGGAGCAACTTCGCCAGCAGCGATCGCGGAAAGCTCTTCCGCTTCTGAGGGCGCGACGAAGTCGTCACCCCAGGCAAGTGGCGGAGCCCAGCCGAGCACGGACAATCAATCGAATTCGCATAGTAAGAAGAAATCTGTTGCCTCAACGTCGCGTCGCGCGCGAGCCGCCCAAAGTTTTTCAGAAGATCGGCCACAACGCCGGTCCGGTTCGATCCGCGGTCGGGTCGTGGGTATTACGTCTGACGGGAGATTGATTTTTCGGTTGCCCTCGGGCCGAACTGCGATCGTCGCGCCTGATTCCGGCGAAGGCGAATTCCTTCCTCGCCGGCACCGCCGCGCTAACATCGATCACGATGAGATGTTTGCTCCTCCGCCTCGGGTTGAGCCGGATTATTTTCCGTACGATTAGAAACGGGCCGACACGCGCCGCCGCAGGCACCTGGGCGATGCTTTCTCCTCACGCATTTTTTTTCAAAAAAAAGCTTGCCTAAAGCCTTAATTCCCGGCAATCCTCGCCTCTGTGCACGGACGAGCGGTCTGTTTAGCATTGGCAACCACTTCGCTCTTGGTCATTTCCAGCGGAGTGGCTCGCGCGCAGACATTGGCTCCATCAACGTTGAATCTTGCGACCCATGATCAGAACGGCGCGAGCGACATGGTACAAATCATCACGGACAAGCCGGTCCAAGCGATCACAAAGAAGCGGCCGCCAAT
>CATPBS010000344.1 GCA_955652715.1 uncultured Candidatus Udaeobacter sp. | reverse complement strand
TTCATCGCCGGCAAAATTTCAGTGACGATTGGCTTATCGAATTTGCCCGAGCGCGCCAGCTTCTCTTTTGAAGCCGCCGCGAGTTTTTTCTCGTCGCTGTTGCCGTAAAAAATGGCGGCGCGATAACTCGGCCCGAGATCGGTGAACTGTCCGTCTGCCTGGGTCGGATCGATTTGTCGCCAATAAATATCGAGCAACTGATCGTAGGAGATTTTCGCCGGATCGTATGTGATTTCGATCGACTCGCGGTAGCCAGTTTTTTCCGAGGAAACGAGCTCGTAAGTAGGATTCG
The DNA here is from genome assembly GCA_955652715.1 of uncultured Candidatus Udaeobacter sp. Classification (GTDB taxonomy): domain Bacteria; phylum Verrucomicrobiota; class Verrucomicrobiia; order Chthoniobacterales; family UBA10450; genus Udaeobacter. Next base: position 7,599 of record CATPBS010000344.1, on the reverse strand, counting down.
GTTCCGTCCCGCGAGAATAGCCTACGACTGTCTTGATCACGCCTTTTGCTTTATCGAAGGCCGGCTGGATGCACCAAAAACAGCCGCCAGCAAAAATGGCGGTCTTGGTCGCTTGGGGAGAAGAATTTTGACTATGTGCGCCTGTCACTGTGAGCGCCGCAAACGCTACATACGTCAACGCGAGCATAAATGTTCGGATCATACTGTTGACCTTAGACATCGCCATAAGCGAGGCGTTGTGAACAATTCACATTGTTTTTTGCTTGCCTTTAACGAGCGCGACCGCCATAACCGGGTCACCCTTAACTCACAAGCAGATTAAAAAAATGGTAAATCCGCCGCAATTCTCTTCGGTATCGTCTTCTTGGTCGTCGGAATTTATTATGGCGATAACGCGCCGCTGGCAAAACGGCGGTTTGATTTCTCCTCAGCGTGCCTGCGGGTGAGGATAGCTTAGCTCACCGCAGGCACGTCTGTTCTCAGCTAATCCTCCAGTCGCAGGATTGGATGACACATCGGCTCGATCTGGAAAAGATTTTCGGGCGCAAGGCGCCATTGCACGTCGATGTTGGTTGCGGCGATGGTTCGTTTCTTTGCGCGCTGGCGCAGCGACTGCCGGACAAGAATTTTCTGGGGATCGAACGGTTGCTTGGTCGAATCCGCAGCTCTGCGCGTAAGGCCGCCGGTCTAAGCAATGTGCGGCTGTTGCAGATGGAAAGCTCCTATGCTGTGCGTTATCTATTGCCGGCGGAATCAGTGGAAACATTTTATCTCCTGTTTCCCGATCCCTGGCCAAAACGCCGCCATCATCGGCGCCGAATCGTAACGCCAGATTTCCTGAACTCCGTTCATACCGCGCTTAACAAAAATGGGCTGATTTACCTTGCGACCGATCACCTTGATTATTTTCGAAAAATCAAAGCGATCGCGGGTTCAAATCCCCGTTTCACAATCGGCGAAGTCGATGCAGAACTGCCACCGAGCGGATTTGAGCTTGTTTTTCGCCAGAAAGGCGCGCCGATTCACTGGCTGGCGCTGCGAAAAGTTTCGCCCGTGACATAACTTTGCGCTTCCCAGCCGTCGTGACTGAAGCGCAGTGTCACCGCGCCGGTCTGATCCTGGCGAAAAAGTTTGATACCGCGTTGCTGCAATTCCTCGGCCCAGGCGTCGCTGATTCGCTCGTGATCGGGAAAATCGCGCGAACTCGCAATGATCAGGCGCGGCTGCACAGCGTCGAGAAACGCTCCGGAGCCGGACGCTCCGGAATGGTGCTGACCTTTAATGATGATGTCGCTACGAACATTTGAATGACGGGACAACAATGCGTCTTCGGTTCTGGTGCCCGCATCCGACACGAACAAGACGGACGTCGCCGGGCCGACCAACACGCGGATGACATATGCCTGATCATCAGCGATCGGCGAGGTGAAGCTACTCGGGGGAAACAGGACCTGCGCGATAACATCGCGAGATAGACGAAAACTGTCTCCCGCAGTCAGGCCTTCCGACTGGATTCCACGTTCTTGAAAGAGACGTTGCAATCGCCGGTGTACAGTCGAGCGATCGGGGGCAGGATTATCCACCACACGTACTCGACGAAAATCGTCCAGCAATTGTCCCGTCCCACCCAGGTGAAGCGCGTCGCCATGCGTGAGCAGTAAGCCCAAGAGGCGGTTTACGCCGGCCCAGTGCAAATATTCGCGAACCACACGTTGATAGCTCCGCTCGTTCCCGCAATCGAACAGCCAATCCGCGCTTCCCGTCTGCAGGTGAACAGCCGCCCCCGCGCCGAGATCGAGCACCGTGATCTTGGCGACCAGCTTTTCTGGCCAATGTGGGTGTTCGACGTAGAAATGGCCGCCAGGAACGTGCGCGAGGATTTGCACGATTCCTAAAACAAGCCGCGCCAACGACCAGTTGGCATTGTTGAAAATCACAGCCAGCCCCGGCAGCAACGGCGTCGAAAGAAGCGACAGAAGCCCGATCGCGAGTATGAAGAAGGCAATCGGCACCACGAGCAAATTCGCCAGCAAGGAAATCGGGGTGACGATGTAGAAATACCAAACCACCAGCGGCAGTGAGCCTGCCCAAGCCGCGAGAGAAACGCTGCTCCCGCGACAGAGCCAGTCAAAGCTTGCGTGCATCCAACGTCGCGCGCCGCGCACGAGGGTACGTGGCAAAAAAGGATCGGGCGCGCTCGAGCGCTGTAACAATCCAGAAACGGGATCGGCCAATAACACAATGGCCCCCACGACCGCGAAGGAGAGTTGAAAGCCTGTGGAAAAGAGTTCGTTTGTATCCCAGCAGAGAAGAAAGACCGCCGCCGCGGCGAGACTGTTCATTACGAAAACTTTTCGGTCGAAAAAGAAACCGCCGAGTAAAATCGAGCTCATTACTGCCGCCCGCACGCTCGAGACGTGCACTCCCGTGACTGCAGCGTAAAAGAGAAGCAGCGGAATGATGAGCGCCGCAGCGGACTTGCGCGAAAGCCGCGCGACCGTCGCCAGCATCCACAAAAGCGCGGCAACAATTCCTACGTGCAGACCAGCGACGGCGAAAAGGTGAAGAGTGCCTGTTTGTTGAAACGGTTCTTCAATGTCCTCGGGCGTCTGGTGCCTCAACCCAAGCACGATCCCGCTGAGAAAATTTTGGACCTCGGGTGCGTCCTCCAGCCCTCGGCAGAGTGCGTTTTGCATCCAAGTCCGCGATTTCTGGGCGGCGCGCAGGATTGGGTTACCACCGCCGTGTCGAATCAGCGAGCCGTCCTCCGGATAGCGAACGAACAGCCTTCGACGAACGTCGCGGCGCGCGAGATAAGAGCGCATATCAAATTCACCTGGATTTCGCGGCGGCAGTATAGGCTCGGCAGTTCCAGAAAACTTCAGTTCGTCGCCAAATTCCGGTGCGCCTTTCCAACGGACCTGCCAGATGGCGTGCGCGGATCGTTTTCTGGCTTCGAGGTCAATTGACTTGAGCTTGAGCAGGAACGTCGCGAATCCGCTCGGCGCGGTCTTTGGCTCACTGGTGACACAACCGATTGCCGTGAGGACTCGTGGCCGGCTGCCAAGTTCATCAGCGAGCTGCTGGCCTTCCGTGTCCTTGGTTTGAAAGTTGTGAAGCACGAAAAAACCAGCTCCGACGATAGCGTATGTCGCGAGCAATCTTGGCCAGCAAGCAACAGCGAGAATACAGACCGCGAGAATCATCGCTGTTGCAGTCAGGACCACAGATGGAAGTGGAAAGACCTCCGCCGCGATAATTCCTATTGCAGACACGAGCGCGAGACCGACAAATGGCTGCCGCGGCGCACCGAGCAATTTCATCTACCGCGCTTTTCGCTTATCCAAGCTTCAGAAAGCAAGCCGCAATCGCGACCGGCGATCATGGAGACTTCTCGGAAATGACACAAAACGCCCAACGCCCAACACCGAACGCTCAATTATCTGAATTGGATGTCGGGCGTCGAAACCCTATGAGGAGGAATTCGCCCGCGGCACGAGGAGCACGGGACAAGTGCTATGCTTGAGAACACCTTTGGTCGCGCTGCCTACAAGAAAATTATACATCCCGCCGTGGCCGTGCGTGCCCATCACAATCAAGTCCGCGCTAACGGCGTCCGCTTCCTTTAAAATTTCTTCGGCCACCGCGCCAGTCGGCTGGTGCAATGTGACCTGAACGCCGTCCTGAGCGATTTCTTTCTGCCATCGAGCCAGCCTGGACTTCTGATCTTCACTCTGCGCAATTGGGTGCGGCATGGGCTCAAACCCTGGAACCGGCACACCCGCCATCGGCGCAAGCTCGGGCATTCCCGCCAGCCCGTAGCCCAGCGTGCCTGGTGCTGCCGCAGCACTCAGTTCTTTCACATGAACAAGATGAATCTCCGCATCGAGAGCTTTAGCGAGCTGTCGCGCCAGATCGATCACACGCGGTGTCACGTCGGAAAAATCAATCGGGACAAGAATGCGTTTCACGTTCGTTCCTTCCAGCTTAACTATCGCGCAGCTTAATCACAAGATGGCAGGGAAGGTCTCGCCCAATCGACAGGGTTCGCGCCTATGTCCCGGAAATGAGATGCAGAGTCTTCACGCGCGCCGTATTTTTCCATGGGTGCACGATCTATTCGAGGAAAAGGAAGAGATTGAAGCCGCAGACAGCGCTGCGCCGCTCGCCACGCGGATGCGGCCGCGCTCGCTCGAGGAATTTGTCGGCCAGGAACACATTCTTGGGCCTGGCAAACTTTTGCGCCGCGCAATTGAAGCCGATCGTTTGCCTTCGGTGATCTTCTCCGGGCCGCCCGGCACCGGCAAGACCACGTTGGCGCGGATCATCGCGGAGATGACCCATGCGAAATTCATTCGGATCAGCGGCGTGGAAAGCAACGTCGCCGAAATGCGCCGCGTGATCGCTGCGGCCGCGAATCGCCTCCGCACGTCGGGACAGAAGACGATCCTGTTCATCGATGAGATCCATCATTTCAATAAAGCGCAACAGGACATTCTTTTGCCCGACGTTGAGGCAGGCAACCTCCGCCTGATTGGCGCGACCACTTACAATCCGTTCTTTTACGTGAACAGCGCCCTCGTCTCGCGCTCGCAGGTTTTTCGACTCGAACCGCTCAGCGCTCAGCAACTGGAAGAGCTGATCAATCGCGCATTAGCCGATAAAGAGCGCGGCCTCGGGAATTACAACGTAAAGATCAATAAAGACGCGCGCCGCCATCTGGCGAAGCTTAGCGACGGCGATGCTCGCAAATGTCTTAACGCGCTCGAGATTGGCGTGCTAACGACGCCTCCAGATTCGCGCGAGGCAATTCACTTTAGCCTCGCGGTGGCAGAAGAGAGCATTCAACAGAAGGCGGTCGTGTACGATCGCGCCGGCGACGCGCACTACGACGCGATCAGCGCGTTTATCAAAAGCATGCGCGCATCCGATGAAAAAGGCGCCATGTATTGGCTCGCGAAAATGCTGCATGCCGGAGAAGATTTCCGTTTCATCGCGCGACGCATCGTCATTTTCGCGAGCGAAGATGTTGGCCTCGCCGATCCAGAAGCATTGCCGATCGCGATCGCGACACAACAGGCGGTGGAATTTGTCGGCATGCCCGAAGCGCGCATCCCTCTTGCGCATGCGACCGCTTACATGTGCCGCGCACCAAAAAGCCGCGAAGCCTACGAGGCGCTGAATGCCGCAACCGAAAAGATCGAAATGGAACAAACCGACCGCGTCCCGGAACATCTCAAGAACAAGCATTTCCCGGTAAATCCAGAAGGATAGGGCGACTGTGCGAGCGGCCTCTGATATCGATCGTATCGCCTCAAATATCGCGATCTGGCACGCCTATGATTGCGCCGCGAATGACCGTGGACTTGAAGCATCGACAAGGTGAGCAATTCGGACTTAGCGGGCCGCTGTCGAGATTTCTGCGGCTGATTCGTTTCTCGCACACAATTTTTGCGCTGCCATTTGCGCTGGGCGCGCTGATCGTGGCGGCAAATGGCTGGCCGTCGTTGAGAATTCTGGTGTTAGTGCTCGTCTGCATGGTGTTTGCGCGCACTGCGGCGATGCTTTTCAATCGTTTGGTCGATTGGTCTCTCGACCAGCGAAATCCACGTACAGCTTCTCGCCACTTGCTGATTTCAAAATTCGCCGCCTCGCTTTTGCTCGTTCTGAGTTCTGTCGGATTCATTCTCGCGGCGGCCGCGATCAATCGGCTGACTTTCATTCTCGCTCCGGTTGCTCTGCTTGTGATTTTTTTCTATTCGCTCACGAAACGGTTCACCAGCGCGACGCACTTCTTTCTCGGTCTGGCTTTGGCGGTCGCTCCTGTGGGCGCCTGGATCGCGCAGACTGGACGCATCGATATTGCGCCAGTCGTCCTTGGGTTTGGAGTGATTTGCTGGGTCGCAGGATTCGATCTGATTTATGCCACGCAGGATTACGATTTCGATCGGCGCGAAGGGATTCGTTCGCTGGTTGTGAAACTCGGGATTACGCGCAGTCTTCGGCTAGCGCAGCTATTGCATCTCCTAACCTTTGTCGCGCTCATCGGGTTCGGGCTTTTGGCGAGACTTGGTCCGCTCTATTACTGGTCGATGCCTCTGGTTGCAGCGGCGCTGGTTTACGAACACAAGATCGAGAAACTCGATGTCGCGGGAATCAATCGCGCGTTTTTTCAAAGCAACGCATTCGTGAGCGCGGTGTTTCTCGTCGCGGTTTGCGCGGATCGATTGATCAGGTAGGGCCGATTGACCTCAATCGCCCGAGGCGCTTAAGGTGAAGCGCCCTACCTACATCGCGTTTAACATCGCCACGCGTCTTTCATGCCGGCCTCCGTCGAAACCGGTTTCGAGCCAGATGCGAACGATACTTAGCGCCAGATCCTCAGGGATCAGACGCTCGCCGATTGAAAGCACGTTGGCGTCGTTGTGGTGGCGGGAGAGACGTGCCGACTCTTCATTCCAGCAAAGGGCGCATCGCACGCCGTGCACTTTGTTCGCCACCATCGCCTCCCCGTTGCCGGAACCGCCAAATACGATGCCTCGTTCGCACTCGCCGCCTGCTACTGCTTCCGCTGCCGGCCGAATGAAAAGCGGATAGTCCACAGGGTCTTCACTGAACGTGCCGAAGTCTTTTACTTCGTGCCCAAGCGAGCCGAGCAATTGTTTTACTTTTTCTTTGTAACGGAAGCCGGCGTGGTCTGAGCCGAGGGAAATTTTCATAATGGACATTTAAGCGGAATTACAGTCACGCTGTCGAGTCAAGGAGCGGCGGTCTCCAGTCCGCCGAACAGAAAGGGCGGATTGGAAACCGCCGTTCCTTGCTACCCTCCATGCAGTTTCGCCAAGTCACGCCAGATCTCCTTCTCGCGTTCGGTTATTTTTTTGGGGACATTGATCTGAACAACAACATAGAGGTCGCCGCGCTTACCAGAGACGCCAGGCAGTCCGCGTTCGCGCAGACGAAACCGTTGTCCACCCTGTGTGCCTGGCGGAATTTTCAGGCGTACTTTCCCTTCGAGAGTGGGCACAAGCAATTCGGTGCCAAGCACCGCCTGCCACGGCTCGATTTTCACCTCGTGAATCAGATCGCTGCCTTCGACTGAAAAATCCGGATGTCGAGCCAGGCGCACGCGAAGAAAAAGATCGCCGCTTTTTCCTCCGCGCGCGCCCGCTTCCCCCTGACCGCGCAAACGGATTCGCTGTCCTTCATGAACGCCGCGCGGGATCTTAACCTGGTAATTTTCCACCTTATTTGAGCCAGCCCGGCGCAACGAGACTGTTCGGGTCGATCCGTGCAACGCCTCTTCAAGTGTGACCATGATGTCGGCTTCGACGTCGGCGCCACGCTCCGCCGTCGCCTGACGTCCGCCAAATCCGCCGAAAGCCGAGCGACCGCGGCCGCCCCCGAAGAATGCTTCGAAGAAGTCGCTGAACCCCGTTCCGTCGAACTCGAATTGAACTCCGCCGCCATCGCCGCCCCATTGATAAAATCCGCCGCCGGGTTGCTGTCCTTGCCGTTGCCAGTCAGGAGGTGGCTGGAACCCGCCCGGGCGATTCCAATCCGCGCCGAGTTGATCGTATTTCTTGCGCTTCTCCGGAT
>CATPBS010000343.1 GCA_955652715.1 uncultured Candidatus Udaeobacter sp. | reverse complement strand
TGCTCACCCAGATCGTCGGTTTCTTGGTTGGTGGAGTTGTTGCTGTGCTGGTTTTGCCAAAGCGCGCTCTGCAGCCTGAAGTGAATTGACAACGGTTCCTGAAGAAACTGACGCGAATCGCTAAGGTTTCCTGCGAAGTTCCCGCACCGTCAGTGCCGGCCGGCCATTCACGTTTGCGTGCGTTGCCTCAGCCTTGGCGTCGCTGCGTTTGAAGCGCCGTTCCTTGGCCGCATTGTCCGGCGTCCACGTAGCGCCGCCGGCGTTCGCCTTTAGGAATCTCGTGATCTCTTTTTCGGAAAGATCGGTGCCCTTCACGTGGAAATACGTTTCCGAAACGCTCCGGCCATTGGCAAAGATCACCTCGTAAAGGTAACGATCTTTGTGATAAAGGACGCTTACCGTTCCATCATCACGCAGCTGTCGCTGCAGTATTGTGCCATATGAATCTTCAACTTTGTCGTCGCCGTCACCCAAATTAGCCCAGCCGCAGGTGAGGGTTGCAAGAATCGCCAGAATAACGATACTGAAGTGTTTCACATTGTTTCAGTCGGACATTTCGCTGAAATCCGCAACCCGCCCGCGCAATCCGCAGTTGATTGCCTCCGCCTGATGACCGGAGCAAAGGTAACAGTCCCAAGGCAAGAGCGCCGCATCATGATAGAGTTCTTGCATACAACATGGGCGACCAGATTCACACCCGGGAATTTTGCATCAGCGATTACGACGCAGCGCTTCAGCTCTGGCAGCGCGTCGAAGGTCTCGAGATCGCCGAAGGTGATGAAAAAGAAAACGTCGCTCAGTTTCTCGCGCGCAACCCAGGTCTCAGCAGGGTAGCGGTCGGTGAATCGACAATTCTAGGAGTCGCGTTATGCGGGCACGATGGACGTCGCGGACACATTTACCATTTGGCAGTTGATCCTGCCTATCAGAGATGCGGAGTCGGTAAGCGTCTGCTGGAGGAATGCCTCGATGGCCTACACAAAGCTAAGGTGAAACGCGTTATTATCATGGTGGCGGACGATAACCAGCGCGGCACGAAATTTTGGGAGCGTTGCGGCTGGGAGAAAATTCGTGGCGCTATCCCGATGGGAATTGATCTGTAGGAATTTCATCGGTTATTGAGCAAGGAGGCAGCGGACAAATCACAATGCTGTTCTGATTCACAACCGAAGGGGACCATCTCCTTGGGTTGACCGCGCTTTTCATGAACGTACTCGTGTGTGATGACGGATGAATTTCCTGAACCGAGGCAAGGGCGGAGCGTCACCCGGCGAACATTTATTGGGGTGAGTCTCGCAAGTGGAGCCGCGCTTTTGGCGGGGAAATCCGATGTAACCTTCGGGGCACAGTCTTCAACGACCCCAAAAATGGCCACGAACACGACTTTCAAATTGGGTGGCGACCTGACAGTGAACCGGCTCGGGTTTGGCGCGATGCGTATCACCGGGGAAGGGGTTTGGGGTTGGCCGCCTGATCGGGAGAACGCACTCAAGATTGTCACACGCGCAGTGGAGTTGGGCGTGAATTTGATCGACACAGCGGACGCATACGGGCCGGAAACCAGCGAACTGTTGATCGCACAGGCGCTCCATCCATATCCCAACGGAGTCGTGATCGCGACAAAAGGCGGCCTGACACGGCCAGGGCCGGGACAGTGGGTGCCGAATGGGCGCCCTGAACATCTCAAACAAGCTGTAGAAGCAAGCCTCAAGCGGCTACGGCTCGAGCGAATCGATTTGTATCAATTGCATGCCGTCGATCCCAAAGTACCCCTTGAGGAATCGCTCGGTGCGCTCAAGCAAATGCAGGACGCCGGGAAGATCCGCCATGTCGGACTTTCCAACGTGGATCCGCACGAAATCGCGCGGGCGCGCAAGATTGTTCCGATCGTGAGTGTGCAGAACCGCTACAATATTGAGGACCGCAAATCGGAAAATGTTCTAATTTATTGTGAGAAAGACAATCTCGGGTTCTTGCCATGGTTCCCAATCGGAGGAGGCGGTGGTTTGAAACCTGAGAACCCGCTGAATTTGGCGGCAAAGGCTCACGGTGTCAGCGTTGTCCAAGTCGCGCTGGCTTGGCTTCTGGAGCGATCGCCCGTGATGTTGCCGATCCCCGGGACGTCATCTTTTGCGCACTTGGAAGAAAATGTCGCCGCCGCAAACCTCAAGTTAACTCCCGAAGAATGGAAGGCGATTGACGCCATTGCTGGCTAGGTCACGACCAGGGTTAGAAGTCAGGGGCCAGACGCTTAGAGATCAAACTGCTGAAGGACCGCCTCGCGACCGGTCTGGAGGCACGCAGCTACAGCTCGCCCCTTCTAGGGCGTTGGTGTTGGTGTAGGAAAGATAGTCGGTGTAGCGGTAGCAGCGGGAGTAGAGCCACCTCCGCCTCCGCCTTCGTTGGGCTCTTTTCTATAAGTGATGAAGAGCGTTGCACCGGTTACTGGTGCGATCGTTACTTCAGCCGGACCCGCTATTATCACTCGGTTACTAATTTCCGGAGAATTTTGCGAATTAGCGATCCGTGTCGCGGTGAGAACATTGGCCGTTCCACCAGCTTCACCGGTGAACGTGACCGCAACGACGCCGCGATCAGTCCCTCCTTCCTGAGAAAAGTTCGTAATCTTAAGAAAGTGATCGGCGGGCACTGTGATTACCAGAGGCGAACTCATGCTGGTGATAATCTTGCTCTTGAAAGGATTGGCAAACACAAAGCTTGCCGCAGCCAAGACCACGAGAGCAACCAAACAACGGGCAGCGAAGATCTTCATGTTTAAAACATACACGCGGTTTCCGCCTTAGCCAACTGCAATCCGTTTTACTCGACCCAACGTCACGCGACGGCGAGCGGTCCGTCAAATATTGTCAGGCTGATCACTTCGGTGCGCCCGATGTGCGGACCGTGACGCACGCCTTTGGAAGCAAAAAACAGCGCGCCAGCCGTGTAAATCGTCCCGGATTCGTCCCACTCGCCTGATAGCACATACGCCCACTCGTTCGCCTCCGGATGGACGTGCGCCGGGATGGTGTGGCCTGCATTGAATTTGCGGAGGACCACGAGTCCGCCCGTGCTCTCGTGTTTGTGCAGAATCATTAGCTCAACACCTTCGTACGGACCCGGCTGCCAGGCTCTGTCTTTGGTTAGGGCGACATATGGAAACATGACTCATCGAACACGCGTTGTGTTCGGACTGCAAGCGCGGGTGAGTCATTCATGCAAGCAGCGACGCAGAGCAAATTCGTGCTACAATCAAGCT
>CATPBS010000342.1 GCA_955652715.1 uncultured Candidatus Udaeobacter sp. | reverse complement strand
TCCCGCGTCTGCGGGATCGCTGGTTCAAATCCAGCCCCCGCAACCAATTTTTTCACGGATCGCTGCGTCAGCAGCGATTTTCTTTCGCGCAAAGAAGCACTTGCCGCCCTGGGTGGCGCGGGCAAGATATACGCTCCGCAACTGCGAGAGAAAAAATCCAGCGTAGCTCAGTGGTAGAGCGGTCGGCTGTTAACCGATTGGTCGTAGGTTCGAATCCTACCGCTGGAGCCATTTCAACCTACCGAGTCTACATTCTAAAAACAAATCGCCGCTTCTAGCTCGGCCAAGCGGATCACTCGTACCCCGAGTCGCTAATCACAACCGAACTGACAATTAAGCGGACAAATTCCCGCGCAAGAAACCGTCCGTGAGTAGCTGATCTTACAATCGGCAACCGACAATCGGATAGACGCACGCGAACTATCAGCAACGATACTTTAGTACCATGAAAGTGTTCTTTTCAATCATGCTAGCCTTCGCCATTTCCGCTGTCAGCGTTCAGGCCGGGCCTGTCCGCACGGCGAGGAACGTGGCGAAGAGCACTGCGAACACAGCCAAGAATGTCGCGCACAGCACTGTGAAAGGCACAAGAAGGGCTGTGCACACTGTAGTCAACACGTTCACTCCATAAGCCGAGGCTTCTTAGGACTATTGTAGAGAGCGTTAGTGAGGACGCGTAGGTTTTGCGCACCGACTCTCCACGTGCATCGGAATCCGATCTTGCGCCTTAGAGCGGAACTTCTGCGGTATGAATTCGTCGTTTCATACGACTATTGCTAAATACACTAGCGATTTCGAAGAAAACTCTTGTAACTTTTCGAATTGAACTACTGTCTTTTCTTACGCGATGGCGACGTGGGCGCTCTTTAAACAGCTGTTCGCAGGCAAATTTGCGCATCGCATCTTGGTCGCGCTTTTCGTCATTGGGCTTTTCCTTGCAGGGATTCAGCTACGGCGTTGGATCGGCGATGAAACGAGGCACGTGCGTTTTCAGCGCGACATCGTCAATGGCTTTTACTGGGGCAGCGAGACCCTCAAAGAGGCGCGCCGATTATCGCCTGACGAAGCTTCTGCGAATTCGTGGAGAGGATTCCGCCGAGGCTATCTCGCGCTCTACGATCGGGTGAAGCACAAGGCCTACAAGAATGATTACGGTCTCGACTATCCACCGCTGCGACTTCTGGTCATGGCAATTTGGGCCAAACAGGTACGCAACGAATTTCCGGGAGTGGATGATGGACATCCAAAGCTCGTCAACCCACTGTTGAAGATCAATCTCCTCTGCGAACTGCTTTCCGCCGTAGCGATCTTTCTGCTAATTCGCTTGTGTGTGCTTCGGTCACGGACAACGCGGTCATCCTTGCTGAATGGTTTTCCCCAGCAGCATCGCGCTTCGATTTGCGGTCTCGCAGCGGCAAGCGTGGCATGGCTTGAACCGTCGATGATTCTCGACGCACATAGCTGGCCGCAGTGGGACGTGTGGATCCTGCCTTTTTATCTGTTCGCTGCGCTCGCAGCGTTGAAAAACCGGTGGTTCTGGTGCGGCTGCTTACTGGCCGCAGGCGCAATGCTCAAAGGGCAACTGTTATTTGTAGCGCCTTTTTTTGTCCTCTGGCCATTGTGGCAAAAAAGATGGAACCACGCGCTGCGTCTGCTCGCCGGTTTCACGGCGACGGCAGCAGTGATAGTTTCTCCGTGGCTTCTGCGCACTTCGGCAGCGTGGATTGCCCTCGTCGCTGTTACCGGCGTTAGCTCTTTATTCCTTCTGCGACGCGGATTGCCGCATCGAAGCGCGTGGATCGCCGGGGTCATCGGGTGCGCAGCATTTGTAATTGGGGCCTTCACCGGTGGGAGCTTCAGCTGGCTGCAAATCGGTTTTCTTTATGGGACTGAGCATTATCCGTATCTTTTCATCAGTTCTTGCTACAATCTTCCATCGCTTCTCTCCAATGTCGGTTGGTCGCTAAAGGATCCTTTCTGGTCGGCTCATTTTGGATCTCTGCATTTGCATATCACACTGCAATGGACCCTGCGCCTGCTTTACTTGACCGCGTTGGTTGTGTGCGCGCGCGGATTGGGGCGACACCTGCGCGATCGCGATCCGCGCGTCCTGATTGCGCTTGCCGCGCCATGGTTGCTGATGTTTGCGCTGCTAGGTCAAATGCAGGAACGCTATCTGATGTGGGGCGCGGTGGTTAGCGCCGTCGCGCTGGGAGTCAGCGTCAGATTGAGCATCGTTCATTTCATCATCTCGGCCGCAAGCACCGCGATGATCGTGCACGTAATGCTAATCGTCAAAAAGCTCGAAGCGACGCTCCCGGCGATTGATCTACTCAAAAACATTCGACCCTATGCATCGGGCCTGGTGCTGGCTTGTGTAGCTGTTTGTCTGTGGAACACGCTTTCAACGCGGAGTCCCGTTTTCCAGCGTCGACAGGCCGATCCGGGCAGGGTGCCGTCCTTCTCCCTGAGACCAGTGGGCGGAGGAAGCTTAAAACGGCGGGCCGCAGATTACGCGTAATTCGAGACCGGCTCGCAGTGTATCAACAAATTTCACTCATTTCCTCTATTCTGAATCGTCTGATGTTTTCGCAAACGCGCCCGAATTTCCGGCAAGGGTGAACAAATAGAGACTCCGATCTCGTTGGTCTTTTTCTATCCTGGCAGTTGGCGGTGAAATCACGCATCACGGCCTCGAACCGTCGCGCGCAGCGGTTGCTGTTTTCCCGTCAATGGGACTTTGAGCCGGATTGAGCCTCAATTGCGATATCCGCTCTCCTTCTGCCTTGGTTCACCATGAATTCTGCCTTGCGTGGTTACGGAACCACGCCATGAAACAGAGCAGTGGGTAAATGTGCTTCCGGTGATCTCGCCGCTCTTGAAAATGTTCGTCGAGGATTTGCCGGACGAAGCTGGCGTCGAAGAGGCCAGTCTCAGCGACGGCTGCGGGAGAACAGAGATCCTCGATGGTCTCTCGCATGTTCTGG
>CATPBS010000341.1 GCA_955652715.1 uncultured Candidatus Udaeobacter sp. | reverse complement strand
TAATGTTTTCCATGACCCGGACCGTTGATCTGATCGGCTTCGTCCTTTGGATCTTCGCGGAGTACCAATTCGACAGACCCATCTGGTGATTTGTAAGTAGGTGTTGGTGTGCTGCTCGGGGATGCAGATTCCTCAGGTGAAACTGTCGAGTTTGGCGATGTTGATTCCTCCGGCTCGATGTTTGTGAAATACGGCGAGCTCTTCGCCGCAACATACCAATCCGGCGCAGCGTCCAATTTCTTCAACGCTTTCCCTAGAGGATCAACACTCCAGAATTCGTGCACATCGTGAGGCTTCTCGCGCGTGAAAACGATCGAGCTCCCGTCCGGTGCGAAAATTGGAGCTGAGTCCTGCCCCGAGTTGTCGTTCGTTAACTGGCGCAAAAGTTTTCCGTCTTCGCGATACAAATAGAGATGGGAGTGACTGGTTCCCTGAGCCTGCAAATAACGGATGGCGATCACAATCTCCGGATCAGCGCGCTCGGCGCTGGCAGTCGCCGCGATCGCAGCCATGATAAAGAAGATACCTCTTCGCACCGTTGTCGGTTTGCCCCAATCGATTTCGATTGTCAATTACACGGCGCAGATCCGCGGAAGATGAATAGATTCCTTTTTGTCCTTAGCCTGTTCAACGCGTTGTTGACTGCTTGTTACGGGGACGATCGGGCAATTGTTGGGTTGTGGGGAAGTGAGCAGGTTGTTGACGCGCCTCTGCGCGGCGAACTGACGATCGACGGGCGCAAGCCGGAATGGCGCGCAACGATTTCGGGATTAAACGCGCCGGTGCAGCGCTTAAAGGGGACGATCGTATTTGCATTGCCAAACAACGCTGGTGAATTTCGCGGACGGTTCGCCGGGCAAGAGAAGATCGTTGGTCTTTGGATTCAACCGGCGAGTAAGGCTTATAATAACCGCTACGCAACTCCAGTAGAGTTTTCGCGAAACGGCGACAAAATCTGGCACGGGAAAGTGGAGCCGCTTGAGCCGCGAATTTCTTTGTACCTTTCGGTTCAGCAAACTCCGGACGAATTGATGACGGCAGTGATTAGAAATCCCGAGTTTAATCTGTTTCGCCGCAGCATTTATAAGGTCGATGTAAGCGGAAGCAGGGTAACTTTCTCAGATGCGAAAGATTCCAATGACAAGTTCGAGGGAAGTTTGGATGCAAACCAACTGACGCTTCGGTTACCAGAATTCGAAAAGGAATCTACGTTTACTCGGCGTCAGCCGGAGGAGATGGCTGGTTTCTTTGCGCGAGTTCCACGCGATCAGAAATACGTTTATCAAAAACCGGTCGCGGAAGGCGACGGATGGACCACATCGTCGCTGTCAGAAGTCGGCTTGGATCCGAAGTCGATTTCGGCATTGATCGAGAAAATCTTGCATGCAGATCCGCTGGATAATCCGGTAAACATCCAAAGCTTGCTGATCGCCCGGCACTGCAAGCTCGTGCTCGAGGAATACTTTTACGGCTTTGACAAGGATCGGTTGCACGACATGCGCTCCGCTAGCAAAACATTTGCTCCGCTTCTGGTTGGCATCGCCCGCGATCACGGCGCAAAGATCGACATCGACACTCCGGCGTATGCGCAATTCCCGGAATACAAAGAGTTCGCCAATCCTGATCCGCGCAAGCCGAAAATCACGGTCCGCGATTTGATGACAATGACTTCAGGGCTGGCTTGTGATGACAACGACGAAAATTCACCGGGTAATGAAGATGTAATGCAGCAGCAAACAGTCCAGCGCGATTGGTATAAATATACGCTGGATCTGCCGATGGCACGGGATCCCGGTGGCGATCAAGCCGTTTATTGCAGCGCCGGAATCAACTTACTAGGCGGCATCGTGCGAAACGTGACGCACACCTGGTTGCCGGAATTCTTCTACGAAAATGTGGCGAAGCCGCTCCAGATCAAAACGTATTACTGGAATCTCATGCCCGGCGGCGATGGCTACGTCGGCGGCGGTTTGTATTTGCTGCCGCGCGACCAATTGAAACTCGGCCAGCTTTATCTAAATGGCGGCGTTTGGAACGGAAAACGGCTCGTCAGTAAAGATTGGGTCGAGAAATCGACATTTCGGCAATCGACATTCGGAAAAACGCTCGGGGCTGATCATGATTACGGCTACGGTTGGCATCTCTGTCACTTCGAAGCGGGCGATGATAGTTATCGAGCGTATGCCGCTGGCGGCAACGGCGGACAAATCGTGATCGTGATCCCCGATTTGGATTTAGTTGTTGGATTTACCGGTGGCGCCTATGGCGAATTTGCCAAATGGTACAAATGGCAAACTGAACTTGTTCCGCAGTTCATTATTCCGGCTGCGACATCGACAACCGTTCGCTAGCGCAACGGCAGTTGAATCGCGCTTGCATGCTCGCCGTCGTGGTAGATCTGCACGTGACAGGTGCGCGCGTCTTTGGCCGTTTCTTCGGCCACAACTCCGCCCGAGCAATAATTCTTTTGCCAAAAAATTGAATTCACGGCGGTGACGACCAGGCGCAGCCGGGTGCCTTTCATTAATCGCCGTGCCACGAACAGTCCGGGGTTGAAATCGCACCTCACAATCTCGCCCGGGCGAACAAGCTTGGGTTCGCGCAGCGACTCGCGGTAGCGCAGCCGGCGGATGTCGCTCCACAGCGCGATACTAGTTCCATCCGGCTGGACTTCGTAAAGATCGCTCTCAAGATCGACATCGGGCGTATCGATCGATAGCCACAGGGTGACCGTGGGACAACCAATCAGCGGCGTCTGATTTGGCAACGGCTCGGTATGATAGACTAACCCATCATTACCAATGCTCAGCGCAAAGGTCTGATCGATCCCGGCGTTTTTCTCTTTCGGTTCCACTCCTTCAACGAATTCACCGCGGTGTGTATACAGCGGGTCGTACGCGAATTTGTCGGCGCCGTCGGTCGGCCGGTTTTCGGCAAGCGCGCCGGAGCGAAATACTCCGTTCGCATCGCCATTCTTCGAGACGAGATAAAATGTTTTGGGATTGGCGATCAATGCGGCGAAATCGTCGGCGTATTTCCATTCGCCGTTGGCGCCGGAGTTGCCGGGCGCAAGCAAATAATACCCGACCTGGTTTTTTAAAAAGACCGGCTTTGGGCCAGCCTTCATCGTCCAGTCGTACCATAGGCGATGCAGATCGTTAAGATCGACAATTGCAGCCGGGCCGAATTTCACGCCGCCGACTTCATCGGTGGGCGTACGCGTGCCTGCGTGGTCCCACGGCCCGATGATGAGAAAATGTTTCGCGCGCTCTTCAGGCGAGACGTTTGCCATGTGATCACGGTAAAAGGTAAGCGCGCCCAACTCGTCGCCGTCGTACTGGCCCGTAATCGTGAGGATCGGTAGCGTCATCTTTTTGTATTGTTCGGCCGATGGCACCATCGCGTCGTAGTAAGCGTCGGTCGTGGGATGTTTCAGAATGCGCTGAAAATTCTTTGACGGATTTCCAACGAATGAATCCAGGTCTTTGAACGGAATGTGCTTCTTGTAGGCGTCGAGAAACTTTGTGCTCCAGAACTTTTGATCCCCGAAAAGGTTTTCCTGTCCAGCGCGGCCACTCGTAAGGGTGAACCATTGGACGTCGTATGTCATTCCGACGTTAAGATAGGAGGGATAATCCAGCGGCGGATGCGGAGCAGCGGCGGGAACAATCGTCGCCAGATGTGGCGGGAATTCTTTCGTCGTCGCCCATTGGTCAAATCCCGCGTAGGAACCACCCCACATGGCAACTTTCCCATCACAAAACGTTTGGTTCGCTAGCCACTCGACCACGTCGTGGCCATCGCGCGGTTCATTTGCAAATGGCTCGAACTCACCACCGGAATTTCCGCGACCGCGCACATCGACAAGCGCGAATGCATAACCATGTGACGCGAAGTACGCGGCGCGCGCATGATACGTATCCGAGATGTACGGGGTGAGGGTGAAGATCACTGGGGTCTTCGGCGCCGATTTGTCTGGCGTTTTCGGTAAATACAACGTCGCATTGAGTTCCACCCGCTCGCGCATCGGAATCTTAACGCCCCATTGAAGATCGTAGTCCGTTGGCGGTTGCGATGGCGATGGCGCTGGAGTTGGAGATTGTGCAGCGATGCTTGTGGCGAAGCCTAGGCAGAGGAATCCAGCGAAGATCGTTAATTTCATTCTGCCCAATTCAAGCGAAGAGGGGCTTGAGAGACAAGAAAGTTGAACGCCGGCAGCGTAATGGTGCACATCTGATCGCAGCTTTAATGAAGTCTGGTGCTCTGAATGTTGCAATGTCTCCGCCGGTTGCAGACAACCGAGTTTGCGAGACGATAGGTCCATGGCTCGAAGCCCTTCAAAGGACAAGCGATCTCAAAATGATGATAGCCGCGAGACTACGGGTTCGGTGCGAGCCGCAAAGTTGAACCGCCGAATGAACAATATTGGCAGAATCCATTCGTCGCGAGTGGAGCTGTTATGTGCTGGCGCAGTATTTCTTGCTGCGCTCCTGGTTTATAGCTGGACGCTCGCGCCGACCGTTACCTTGGTTGACAGCGGGGAGCTGATAGTAGTCGCTCAAGGGCTCGGGGTCGCGCATCCGCCGGGTTTTCCACTGTGGGTGATTCTCGCCCATCTCGCATCGCTTGTGCCGTTGGGAAATGTTGCGGTGCGGATCAATTCTTCGTCCGCTCTTTTCGCGGCGGTCGCTTCCGCGATGCTCACTCTTGTCGTCGCGGAGTCAATGATTACCGCTTCCTATCTTTCCAAGTGGAAGCAAAACAAGCGCAGGGAGCAGCAGAGTAAAAAGGACGGCGATTCTGGCATGAGCCGGCTATTGGTTTTCGCGCCTGCACTCAGCGCGGGATTACTCATGGCGTTCTCCCGCACGCTCTGGTTTTATGCGACTATCACCGAGGTCTATGCTCTCAACGCTCTGCTCATCGTCGTTATTTTCTTTCTTATGGTTCGGTGGCGGCGGTGCATCGTCGCAGACCGGATGCACGTTGGCAGGCCGAGGAATGTCGGCCAAATCAGCGTGCCGATCAGGAATTACGATGCATATCTTTATGCTGCTGCGCTCGTATTTGGTTTGGCGCTGGGAGTTCATCACGTCACAGTGGGACTGACACTTCCGGCTCTGGCCGTTATCGTTTACCGGACCGAGGGCGTGAGGTTCTTTACGAGCCGGCGACTGATATATGCCGCGCTGATTTCGATCGGCGGCTTGGTAGCTGTTTATGCCTATCTGCCGTTCGCAGCATCGCGCTCACCTGTCATTAACTGGGGCAATCCACATTCGCTGCAAGAAATCTGGTGGCATATCACCGGCCGGCAGTACCGGGTGTTTCTTTCCTTTACGCCAAAGATTATGGGACAGCAGTTCGTTGAATTCTGCAGAATGGCGTTGCGCGAATTCAGCAGTGTTTGGCTGCCTCTGCCGCTAGTCCTTGCTTTGGCGGGTTTCGCCAGTGCTTACAAACGAGACCGCACAACTTTTTGGTTCCTCTTGTTCATCGTGATCTCGAATCTCGCTTACGACCTCAGTTACGAAATTGCGGAGGACAAGGATGCGTACTATCTGCCTGTATTCATTTCGATTGCGATTGCTGCAGCTTTCGGCATGCGCTGGCTAATCCAGATTGCCATTTTGAAGTTCAAGCCATCGGGCTCGTACTGGGTCGCTGTAATTGCGGTTCTCCTCACGTCTTCGACGGCGTTCACGGCAAACTGGCCGTTTAATAATCGCAGACATTACTTTATTGCACACGATTACGTTGAAAATCTGCTCAGCACGATCGAGTCCAACGGTCTTTTACTTACACAAGACTGGCAGGTCGTGTCTCCGATGTTCTACGCGCAGGAAATCGAACAGCGCCGGCGCGACGTAAAGGTAATCGATGTTAATCTGCTGCGTCGTTCGTGGTACTTCGATTATCTAAGGCATGCGCATCCCGATCTAGTCGAGCGGTCGCGCGAACAGATTGACGCCTTTGTTGAGATTCTCAAACAATGGGAGCGCGATCCCGCGGCTTTTGCCACGAACCAGTTGCTCACTCAAAGGATCAGCGCGGCATTTTTCGAGATGCTCCGCTCGATTGTGACGAACGAAAACAGGGTCGCCCCAGTGTATGTCACACAAGACTTGCTCTTCGTGGATACAATGAACGGGGAGCTGACGAAGTGGATCACCCAAAACTATCAACTTGTTCCGCAAGGCTTGGTCTTCAATCTCGCGGCTGACCAAAGCTTTCACGATTTGCCGGACCCGCACTTGCAAACTCGTGGCCTGGTTGATGGGACGGTGCGCTTTGACAAGGATGACGTAGTTAACCTCAAGATTTTACCGGCATACACCAGCATGTTGGTCAATCGGGGACGCTATCTCGCCTTATTTAATCAGCACGAGCGCGCTATTGTTGCCTTCAAGGAGGCGCTCGCACTCAATCCCAGTCTCGCGACGGCGCGACAAGGGCTCGCAGAAAACACTGCTAAAACACGGAGCCCATAGCGTATCCATCCCTTCGTCGTTCCCTGGTTCGAGCCTTATTCGTATTCCGTGATTTTCGCAGTGCATTCTTGCGTTGTTCGCGCGAAGCTTTTATATGCGCGGAATGAATGTCCTAGCTTGTTGTCGATGGGCGCGACTTTTTCCGGCATTCCTAGCCTTCGCCATTGGCGCGATTCCGATTCAGGCGGCTGACAACGTCATCGCGCTCAAAGCCGAGCGAATGTTCGACGGGAAATCGAAAACGCTCGTGAAAAATGCCGTCGTTATTGTCCAAGGCGATAAGATTGTCGATGTCGGCAGCAATCTGGCGATTCCAAGCGACGCGCAGGTGATCGATCTGGGTGACGCGACGCTCGCGCCGGGATTTATGGATGCGCACACGCATCTGACACTTGATTACTCTGGCGATTACAATCTGCGCCGGCTCAAAGAGCTCGACCTCAACGTCTCCGAACAGGCGATCATCGCCACGGCGCACGCGCGCGCCACTGTCGAAGCGGGCTTTACTACCGTGCGCGATCTTGGAAGCCGCTTCGTCGGCAGCCGCGAATTCGTGGATGTTGCCCTGCGCAATTCAATCAATAAAGGAGTCGTCGTCGGTCCGCGCATGTTGGTTGCGACCAAAGGAATTGGCGCAACTGGCGGTCATTTCGATCCGACCAGCGGATTCCGTGATTTTCTTTTCGGGCGCGAGCCGGATTACACCGATGGAATTATCGATAGTCCTGACGACGCGCGAAAAGCCGTGCGGTTCGAAGTCAAAAATGGCGCTGACGTGATTAAAGCCGCAATCTCGGGGGGCGTTCTTTCGTTAGCAGACGAAGTGGATACCCCGCAATTGACTCCTGCCGAATTGGCCGCGCTCGTCGATGAATCTCATCGGTTACGCAAAAAGGTGGCCGTGCATTGTCATGGCGACCAAGCTGCCTTGGAAGCGATCGAGGCTGGTGTTGATTCCATCGAGCACGGCTCATTCATGAAATCCGAAACGCTTACCAGGGTGAAAAACAAGGGCATCTTCCTAACGCCGACGCTGATGGCCACCGAATGGATCATGAGTAAGCTCGAAAATTATCCGCCCGCATTGCAGGCCAAAGCCAAAGCGGCAGCGGCAGCGCGCTCTGAGATGTTTCGCAACGCAGTGAAATTAGGGGTAAAAATTTCTTTCGGCACTGATGCCGCTGTTTTTCCGCATGGCCAGAACGCGAAAGAGTTTAAGTTAATGGTCGATCTGGGAATGACGCCGATCGACGCATTGAAATCCGCGACTGCAAACGACGCCGAGCTTTTGGGGATCGGGCAAAAAGTCGGCACGCTGGAAAAAGGAAAACTGGGCGATATCATTGCTATGCCGGGTGATCCAACTTCTGATATCACTGCGACCGAGCGCATCTTGTTCGTTATGAAGGAAGGCAAAATTATTCGGCAGGGCCCGCCCACGGTACAAAGGGCTGCCGAATCGACGAAGTCCTCAGGTGACGTCGTAGAGCCCGCTGATTGATACGCGCACGTTGCGATTTGTGGGCGCAGGGCTTTGACAAAGCGAAGATCGCCGCTAGGCTTTGTGTCCCGCTCGCTGAACTTGAGCGGGACAATTTTAAGCAGGAGCCCTGTTGCTACAGCAAGTGACCGGGCATTTGAACTGCACACAGAATGCAAACAAATCGAAGCAAACGTTATCGCGCGGCCGCTCAGCAGGTCGATCGAAGCAAGACCTATAATCTTCCTGACGCTGTCTCGACGCTGAAGAAATTTCCTCCGACAAAGTTTGATCAGACCGTAACCGTGTCGTTCCGACTTGGGGTTGATCCGAAGCAATCTGATCAAATGGTGCGCGGGACCTGCCCACTTCCCCACGGAAGTGGAAAACAGGTGCGCGTGCTTGTTTTCGCCGAGGGCGAGGCGGCGAAGGCGGCCAAAGAAGCCGGCGCGGAGTTTGTGGGGATGAAAGACCTGATTCAGAAATGTCAGGAAGGTTTTCAAGATTTCGATGTGGCGATCGCTACACCAGCGGCAATGGCGGAGGTGCGGAAGCTCGGAAAGGTGCTTGGCCCGCGCGGGCTGATGCCTAATCCCAGAACTGGGACCGTGACTGACGACACTGCCAAAGCTGTGCAGGAGGTAAAGGCGGGCCGCGTAGAATTCAAGCTCGACAAGAACGGCAACGTAGCGGTGCCGGTTGGCAAATTTTCGTTCGAAGAAAAGGCGCTGGTGGAAAATGGAAATGCAGTTATCGAAGCGGTGGTGCGCGCCCGCCCGGCAACAGCGAAAGGTCGCTACCTTGAAGGCGTAACAATTAGTGCGACTATGTCTCCGGGCGTCCGTGTCGATCCCGCACCGTATTTGAACGTTTAGCTAAGCACTCAACATCGAAAATAAATGCGACCAGAAAAGGCCAGCATCGTTACAGACTTGTCCGATAAATTGAAGCACTCGCCGTTCGTGCTCGTGACGGATTATCAGCGCATGAAGGTTGCTGATTTCACCGAATTGCGGAACCGGCTGATGCCGGTACGCGCGGAAATGCACGTCGTGAAAAATAATTTCCTCAAGCGCGCCATGGCCGATTCGGGTTTTCCGGACGTTGGTGGTCAGTTGGTCGGCCAGACGGCAGTTGTCACCGGTGAAAACGATGTTGCGCCAGTGGCAAAAATTTTCAAGACGTTCGCGACGGAATTTAAAATCGCAGCTCTCAAGATTGGGTTTGTTGATCGCGCGGTTCTTTCCGCGGCGGAATTGGAGACACTGGCGGAATTGCCGCCGCGCGAGGTTTTGCAGGC
>CATPBS010000340.1 GCA_955652715.1 uncultured Candidatus Udaeobacter sp. | reverse complement strand
GTATCAAGCGGTTTCACGGTCCGCAGATCGACAACTTCAATTTCGAGACCTTCACGGCCGAGTTCCTCCGCCGCGGCGAGAGATTCCTGCACCATCGCGCTGTAGCTCACGATTGTGAGATCGCGTCCCTCCCGCGCAATCCGTGCGCGACCGGTCGGCAAGCCTTTTCCCGGCAATTTATCGGCCTTAAGATGGTAATAAAGATATTTGTGTTCGCAGTAAATGACTGGGTCATCGATCGCCACAGCTTCAATCAACATGGTGTAGGCGTCTTCGACCGTCGCCGGCGTCATCACGATCAGGCCGGGATAATGCGCGTAAATCGATTCCATCGACTGACTGTGAAACGGGCCACTGCCTTTTGTCCCGCCGCAAGGCAGACGGACCGTGATCGGGACTGGCACATTCGTACGCCAATAGTGGGTGCCCGCATTGTTTAGGATTTGATTGAGCGCGATGCTGGAGAAATCGGCAAACTGCATTTCGACAATCGGCCGCATTCCCTGCATGGCGGCGCCAATCGCGGTGCCAACGATCGCGTCTTCGCTGATCGGCGTGTTCAGCACCCGTCCAGGAAATTCCTTCGCCAGATCTTTCGTCGCTTTAAATGCGCCGCCGAACGTGCCGCCGACGTCCTGCCCGTAAATGAAAACGCGCCCGTCGTCCCGCAACAATTTTGCCTGCGCCTCCCGGATTGCTTCGAGATAGGTGATGCTCATGGCTTCGCCGCCGTTAAATCGCAATTCGGATGTAACGATGTAACGGCTCACGCTTGCATTGGGATTCGTGCTTCGGCATTCGTTTCATTCCACGTGGTCGACGAGGTCGCGCATCGATAACGCGCACCAATCCTCTTTGTCGCTTTCGGGCGCGGCCTCTTTTTGCGCAGCGGCAATTGCTTCGTCCACCTGTGCGGCTGCCTCTTTGCGCCACGCAGCCAGCGTCGCCGCGTCCAACAAATTAAGGTCGATAATCGTTTGCTCGGCGACATTCAAACAGTCGCGCGCGAATGGCTCACGCTTGATCTCCTTCGTCACGTAACTTGCATCATCATGCTCGCCGTGACCGGACAGGCGCAGGACGGATGCGACGACCAATTGCGGCGGACGACCCGCGCGCGCGCGTTTCACCGCGCTGCCGATCACGTCCAGGCATGCTGCGAGATCCGTTCCGTCCACACTATAACCTTCGAAGCCGTAGCCGATCGCCCGATCAACCAAATCATGACACGCGAACTCGCGGTCATTAGGAGTGGAGTAAGCATAATGATTGTTTGTGGCGACGATGACCAGTGGCACTTGTTCCACTGCGGCAATGTTCATCCCTTCATGGAATGAGCCGGTCTGCATCCCGCCCTCGCCGATGCACGCCAGGCCGACAAAGTTTTTCTCCCCTTTAAATCGTTTCGCCATCAATGCGCCTACAGTGACCGAAATCATCGCGCCGAGATGGCTGATCATTGCGAGTTCGTTCTTGCGCGGATGACCGCGATGAATGTTGCCATCGCGGCCACGCATCGGACCCAGGCGCGAGCCAAGATACGTGCGCGTGACGTCAATCAGCGGCTCGCCGAAAGCAGATCGTCCCGCCTGGTCACGAATCAATGGCGCGAAGATGTCGCCTTTTTCCAAAAACAGACCGCACGCGACGCTGACCGCCTCCTGGCCTTTGCCGATATAGACTCCGCCCGTGATCAACCCGCCGCGATAGAGACTTACGAGTTTTTCCTCGAGGGTGCGCGTGAGCAGCATCCAGCGGAATGCCTCAAGAAAGCGATCGTGCGGCGGCGTGGCCTTTTTCGTTTTTGATTTTGCAGTCCGCTGCGCCGTCTGAAGCATCCGATCATTTTACGCAAGATCGACAAGCACGCGCAAAAGAATTTTCGACGCTGCCCAGAAGGAATTACCGCATCGCCAGCGCGAGATGGCGTTGGCTAGGACTCTGTTCGCCCCCGTTGGAGATTGCTTCAGTTGAAGCTTGCCTTGGCGCAGTCAGCTTCATTCCAACCAGCTTGCTTACCCCGCGCTCTTCCATTGTCACGCCGTAGAGAACATCGGCTTTGGCAATAGTGCGCTTGTTATGTGTGATGATGATGAACTGGCTCTGTTCCACGAAACGCTCCAGTACGCGGATGAACCGGTTAATGTTGCCTTCGTCCATTGCGGCATCTACTTCGTCGAGAATGCAGAACGGGCTCGGTCGCACCATGTAGATGGCGAATAACAACGCTACTGCCACCATGGAGCGTTCGCCTCCGCTCAGCAGAGAAACGCTTTGCAACTGCTTACCTGGAGGTCTGGCGCTGATCTCGATTCCGCAGTTGAGCGGGTCGTTCTCATCCATCAACGACAGGTCCGCGCGCCCGCCGCCGAAGAGCTCCGCGAACATTTCGCGAAAGTTGATTCGCACCTGAGCAAAGGTTTCGCTAAACAGCTTTCTGGTCGTCGAGTTGATCTGTGCAATGACGTCGAGCAACTCGCGACGCGATGCCGTCAGATCGTTGTTCTGATTTTCTAGAAAACGATAACGCTCTTCGAGCTCATCGTACTCGTGAACGGCATCGAGGTTCACCGGGCCCATGTTATCGAGCTGCGTCCGAAGATCGGCGATGAGTTTTTCAACATCTGGAGGGGCGAGCTCCGGCGAGCCCAGCGTCGCAGGAGCTCCGTTCTCCAGTTTCTCACTCCGCTTCATTTGAGCGCTCAGAGTCTTTTCGAATGCGGGTTCGTCTGACGTAAACGCGCGAAGATCGATGTGGTAGCTGCGCGAAATATGCTCGGCCAGATTGTCGATCTTCATTTGGAATTGCGACTCGCGGACTTGCCGCTGCGCCCGAGAGTGCTGCAATTCGCCTAACGAATTGCGCAACCGTCGCAATTCCGTTTCGCAATTGGAAATCGCAGCGACTCGGGTGGCGCGTTGCTCGGCGACTTTCAGAGCGTTGGCTTCTGCCTCCTCGCGCTGCGCAGTCTGATTTTTGATCAACGCTTCCGATTCACGCGACTCCTCAGCCTGTGCGGCCAATTTTGATTCGTAGCTTGCTATATCGGCCTTTCGCACGGCGATCAGCTCAACCAGCTCCGCGTCACGCGCGCTCATCGGCTCGCGTTGCGCGATCAAATTTTCATGGCGCTGACGCTCGGTCGCGACAGCCAGCCGCAGTTGATTAATTTTTTCCGTCAACTCTTCTTCGCGCAGTGTGGTCTGTTTTT
>CATPBS010000339.1 GCA_955652715.1 uncultured Candidatus Udaeobacter sp. | reverse complement strand
TCGTTCACCCTGTAGTCACCCTTCTCCGCGATGACTTGGCCAGCCGGAATCGAACGCTCAGGATTGACCTTAATGCCGAACACCTGATTTTCCTGCAAGTCGTAAAAGGACACCGAAGCGTCGATGAGCTTGATGTCTTTATCTGCGTTGTTTTTCAGATTCAGCGTAATTGTGTAGAAATGTTGCGAGTATTCACCGCTCCACGACACGAGTTCGAGCGGCGACTTCGTCTGGACCGCTGGCGTGGGCGATGGAGGTGGTTTGAATGGTGGGATCGGCGACGCCTTTTCCAAGGCTGAAACGCGCTTCTCCACATCACTAAGCCGTTCCTCAACGCTACGCTGCTGCCCACACCCAGACCCGCACAGGGCTAAACACACGCAGAAGATTGAAACGCATCCTTTCATAGGCACAAAAAGAGATCTAACGAGAATTGTGCCGAATTATCCGGCATTTAGGAAGCGGAATGATTCACTTGCCTCTCTCGTCCGGGCGGGAAATGTCAAACATGTCGAACAAGTCGGAAAGGCTCCAAGCCGCTCGTTTCGCAGAATGGCTTTCCGCGCACACCGGGACAGAATACTCAATTACCGATGGGCCGAACCCGCCAGACTTTTTCTTGCAATCAACCAGCCACCGGACATGGCTCGAAGTAACGGACATCTACCTCAGCAACGAACAGGCCGAGTATCTCAACTCTCCGGCCATCCAAACGTTTTCGTTCTGCGGGTCTCCCGACGAACCAGCGCTCAGACTCGTTAACCAGCTTTATCGCAAACTTTCCAAGAATAGTTATCGACCAATTTTCGAAACACGTGGAAAAGGCTTTCTTCTGCTAACATGTGAAGACTTCGGATTCGACGAGGTCAACCTGACTCGTCTTCACGAATTCCTCGAATGCCCTCCTTCCTACTTTCTGAGCGATGATCAGGGCCTCTTTAGCAAAGCTTACTTCGAGTATCGCCTGCCCGGGGCGAGGCCGACGTTCTACGAACTCGTTTACTCGGATGGAAAAGTTGTCGCGTCAGGAGGCCGCTAGAACGCTCGGAGTCCCTCAGCACCCTGTACGCATGGGGACGTACAGGGGGTTGACTGACGCAACTCCTAGTTATGGAGCAATATCATCTGGGTCGTTCTTGAAGACGGGGCCGCCGTTTTGGCTCAACGTGCCGTTACCGTTATTGAAGATGCCGCCGCCGTCGGTGCCTGCGGTGTTGTGGTGCACACTGCTGCTGTCATTCAGATCGAGCGTGCCGGCGTTGCGGATGCCGCCGCCGTCATTGTCGGCGGTGTTGTCGTGCACACTGGTGCTGTTATTCAGGGTCACGGTTCCGCCGCCGATGTTGTAGATGCCCCGCCGTCGTTGCCGGCGGTGTTCCCGCTGACGCTGCTGCTGTTCAGGGTAACAGTGGCGCCGATTTCGTTGAGGATGCCGCCGCCATCATTGTCGGCGGTATTGCCGCTGACGCTGCTGTTGTTCAGGGTAACCGTGGCGCCGATTTCGTTGAGGATACCGCCGCCATCGGCGTTGCCGCCGCTGGAATGGCCTCCCGTGACCGTCAAGCTATTGAGCGTCAGGTTGCCGGTGCTAAATACGTCAAAGACTCGGAACGAGCCGCCTCCATCAATCGTCGCACCATTGCCATTGATGATGATCGCGCTGCTAATTGTCAGAGTACCAGTCAACAGGTACGTGCAGTTCGGAGACAGGTTAATGGGGCTGGTCCCGCTACTTATCGCTGCATTGAGCGCGGCCACGTCACCTCTGCAGGCCGCGTTACTGAACTGGGGAAATGCCTGCAACAGCACTATCGCTGCCAAGGCACAAGGCGCTGGGCTTACAATTTTCTTGAGTCCTCTCATTTTCCGCTTCCTTTCATTGGGTGTTGTTAATATTCCAGAGCGTAGATAACTCTAGGCACCCCCGGGGCTGGGCAGCATTTTGGCAATCGCGCGCCGATCAGTACGGGAATTTAGGAAGCTGCGACTTGTTGAATGGAGCACGCATCACTGTTCGTTTGCCGACGTTGCGCTGCGCTAACGCGAATGGAATCGCGCAGACAGCGATAAGCAGAAGCAGATAAAACGCGCCTCGAAGAAGATGCGCTTTGATGGTGGGATTAATTTGTTTTTTCATATCGTATTGTCCTTGTTCGAATCCTGATTTCCTGAGCCGCAAAAGTTGTACTCCGCAAGCGGGACACCGTTTCTACCTAGGAAAGGCAAAAGATGTCAAGATAAAGATTGAGAAACTTTTCGCGGTGAGGATTTCCGCAGCCAGTGCTATCCGATCACTTCTTCAAGCTGTGTGCCAAGAACGTCCACGCTTCCGTCGGTGTACCGCCGCGAGCAAGAGGAAGTCAGTCGTCGAGACTGTCGTCGGTAGTCTGGTCGCGCGCTGGCGAGACGCTATTCGTTTCACGACCTCGATCTGCTTATCGAGCACTTGGCCGGTGAAGCGGTCGATCGCCACGTGTATCCAATAATGCTGTCCCCCTTGCACGTTGAATTTTTTGAGGTCGGTTTCGCCCGGCGCATAACGCCCAGACTGGGCTACTACATCGATCAGCAAGTTCCAAGTTGCGTTTGATCTGCTTCTCTGAGCGCGCAAGGGAAGGCTTCGCGCTGTGTCTGAAGCGCTTGAAGTGCAATTTGCGGGCATTGTAGTATTAATTGACTATGCCAACAGTGGCCCACGCTCATATCCGACTTGATGACCGCGGCCTTGCGTGGATCGATGACACCAGAACAAAAGTGATCGAGGTTGCGCTGGATCAGATCGCGCATGGCTGGAGCGCTGAAGAAATTCATTTCCAGCATCCGCACCTGTCACTCGGCCAGATTCACGCGGCACTCGCATATTACCACGATCACAAGGCCGAGTTTGAGGGTGAAATCCAGCGGAGCTTTGAGCGTGTGGAGCAGTTGCGAGCCAACACCGGTGAATCCCCGATCAGGAAAAGATTGCGCGCCATGGGTAAGCTGGCGTGAGCATTCGCCTCTACATGGACGTGCACGTGCCCGCTGCTGTCAGGCGTGGTCTCTTGTTGCGAAACGTCGATGTGCTCACATCTCAACTGGACGGTACAATGGAATTGGATGATTCCGATCTGCTGGATCGGGTGCGCGCCAATTGGATCGAGTGCTGGTCAGTCAGGACGAGGATCTGCTGGCCGAAGCCGCGCGCCGGCAACGAGACGGGATCCCGTTTAGGGGTCTCATTTACGCACATCAATTAGGCATAACAATTGGTCGATTCATCAATGACCTGGAATTGCTCGCGTTGGTCGGGGAGCCAGATGACTTTGACGGGCGCGTGGAGTTTCTCCCGCTTTAAAGCGACGCCGCGAAGTAGTCGGTGGTCAGTGGCCAGTAGTCCCGTAGTCCCGTAGTCTGCCGAAGGCGGATCAACTATCAACTCTCAACGATCAACCCTTCCCTCACTCAATCACTTCTTCTAGTTGCGTGCCGAGCACATCCACGGTCCCATCGGAGTTTGGATCACGGCCCAGCGCTATGTGAACCCAGTAGCACTTTT
>CATPBS010000338.1 GCA_955652715.1 uncultured Candidatus Udaeobacter sp. | reverse complement strand
CTCTCGAGAGGTAGTCGGTGAAATTTATCCCCGTCGCTTTCTTGAACATCTTGCAAAAGTAATGCCTGCTGATGTTAGCCGCTTGGGCTACCCGCCCGAGCGACAGCGGCTCCGCTTGATGGACCTCGATAAATTGTCGCGCTCGCGCCATATTCGCGGGCTCAACCTCTTCGCGCCGTACTACCAGTTGATTCGACAATATCGAAAGGTGCTGCGCAAAAATACTCAGTAGCCGCAACATCGCGCGATATCGGTCCGGCGATAAAACGCACGACCGAAAATAGGCCCGCTCAAGTTGTTTCCAATCCGCTTTGTAGCCCCACGCGCGGAGCTGCCGAGTAATGCTCGCGAAGTGTTTCTTTGTCGGATTCTTGAGCAGTACTTCGCCTGTCTCGAGAAAACCGAGAATGTGGTCACCTACATACACCGGGACTGCGCTTTCGGAGAGTCCCGCAAACCAAGTAACGGTGCGCCTCGTCGAGTCCGGTTCTTGGGACGCATCGGTTTGGGCCCTTAGACATGCAGCGCGAGCCTTGTTGAAACGAGCCAGAATCGCGGCGAACGAAACGTGATCCGTTTTGCCATGGTGTGCAGGCGACCATGAGTCGTGTCCTCGGATATTAAGCGGCAAACCCGTGGCTTCGCTGAAAGCCCGTTCGTAATCTTTGAAAATCCGCGAGCGCGACAGATGTAGCATCACTTCCTGATCAGAGGATCGGGCCGCGCTTCGTTTGTTCGTTTCACCTTGCAAAGCGGTACGTCTAACCCCGCTTGCGTGTCGCATCGCCGCGCGCATACTAAACTTCGAGCCCTCTCAGCCACAGTTGTCCTGATCGAAGCCCTTGCGCGATGTGTGCGTTGCCGAACGTCTGCTGCTTAACATCGTGGGTCTGATTTGCGAGTGAAGCGCGAAGCTGCCGGAAAAGCGAAGCTCGAGTTTTAGAGCCTTTATGTCGCTTGAAATAAATTGCGCTGCTTTGTTGGACGGTTGGTTCCATATTTGGTTACCGGACTCTCATACCGACTGCGCTCGTCTCGCGGGCGTCCTTTCTGGCCGCTCAGGGGGGAGATTGGCGAGAACACACAGTTGAATCACGACATTCCATTGCGCAGTGATCATTCGCGAAATTTGCCCGCAGCCCGTCGGACAGGCGCGTTGTGAGCTAGTTGTTTGCGTTGCTTCGGAGAAGCACTTTTCGATCGCGCCTTATCCCGCTTTGGAATCGAGTGACTGCCACCGAAGTCATGCTTGCGTTTTTGTTTGGGCATACCTGAAGATTGATTTTGCGAAGCGCTTAGACATTCTGAAGAGAGAGCAGATCAATGTTGAGGAATCTGCCGGTGGTGATCTGAGCTACATTGGCAGCCCGAGGCACGCCGCATACGATCAGGGCTTTGGTCGTGTCCTTTACAGTGAGGAGGTACTTGCGCACGATAGGATGAATTGCATACGCGACTTCAGCATCTCGCATTATTTCGCGGAATTGGATTAGGTGCATGTGCCGTTAACCTCGTAGCAGAATGCCTTCAGCGTGCCTCGCGGTGGTGGCGTCTCTTTGCGACCGTCACACAGTAACTGTTGAAGTTGCCCCGGATTTCCCCCTTCGTCTTCCCAGCGTCGCTCTGCGGCAAAATCGCTTTCTTCGTTTTGTGACGCGTCCTTGTTCGTTTGAATGCGGACTCTCATAAAGAGATGATCTGTGTTTGGTTGGTGCAGAGGGAAGGGCCCGCACCCGCGGTCGATTGACGCTGCGATTGTTAAGCAGCAGCATACGCCCGCGACTGCCGATTAGCTAATGGTATTCACCGCCACAATTCGCCACACCATCTCGATTATCCGCGGTTGGTTGACGCAATTTTAAATCAGTGCGGATGGAATCGAGCGTTTCGAGACCGCTTTCGCCGATTCGTCGCTAAATGTGCCAGCCGCGCGAGCTATTGCGATGGCGACGGCGAAGCCTTCACTTTGCCTTTTGTCTTCGCGGCCGGTGACGCGCTCGGCGCCGGCGACGCGGCTCCGGCTGGCGCAGCGAGAGTGGTCGAGATCGCTTCCTTCAACGGCGATTTCCTCAGAACGTGCTGTTCCGTTTTAGTCAACTTCTTGGACGTCGCGGCAACGCGCGCCGGCGGTGGCGGCGCGTCGTGTCGACGTGCAAGCTCTTTACGGGCAAGGCGCAGAATCTCAGCAGCGCCAGCCGCGTTTCCACCTTTTCCTGGTGAGAGCGTGTCGATCAACGAGTAAAACGACGGATCCATAATCCGCGCAACATCGACAATTGAACATGGCACGATCCTCAGTCGCAGAGTTGCCGACGACCGCGGCAGACGGATTACATGTTCGCCGCCCGGTAAAGTACGAATTAAATCGCCGGCGACTCGTTGGCCGTGCGGCGCAACGGCGCGAAAAGATGATCGCGTTCGGGTACTACGGGGGCAAATTCTCGCATCTGGATTTCATTCTTCCGTTATTGCCGACATCGTATCGACACTATTGCGAACCCTTCGGCGGTTCGGCTGCGGTGCTGATCAATCGCAAGCCAGCTCTTGTTGAAACATATAATGACGTTGATTCGGAGGTTGCGAATTTCTTCGCATGTCTGCGCGACGAAGGAGACGACCTTATTCGGCTAATCAGTTTAACGCCCTTCTCGCGCGAGGAACTTGTGCGCGCACACAAACAAGAGAGAGGCCTTACACCGCTCGAACGCGCGCGCAGGTTTTTTGTTCGCGCACGCCAGACTCGAACAGGTCTCGCTCAGACTAGCAGCGAGGGACGCTGGGCGCATTGCGTTTTAACTTCGCGTGCTGGGATGGCTGGCGCTGTATCCAGGTGGTTGGGCAGCGTCGAAGGACTTGCCGAAATCGTGCAGCGTTTGCAGCGCGTGCAAATCGAAAACGTGCCGGCGCTTGAGGTGATCCGGCGTTATGACTCGCCCGATACACTATTTTACTGCGACCCACCGTACCCCCATGAGGCCCGTGGGGATGCAAAGGCCTATGGATTTGAAATGAGCAATGCCGAGCATCAAAAACTCGCCGAAGCACTTCACGACGTTGAAGGCGCTGTCGCGCTGTCAGGTTATCGATGCGAGCTAACGAATCGACTTTACAGCAATTGGGTGCGTGTCGATTCCCCCGAACACCTCTGCAACTCTTCCAAGAGTTTACGTGTCGAATCAGTCTGGATGAATTATAAACAGCCATCGCGCGATATAGCCTCGGACACGGAGAACTCACCGCGTCTTTTGGAGAAAAAAGCGAGAGCAAGCTGTTCGCGCCGACATGCCAAAAAAGAAGCGGCCTGATCGAGTCGATCATCAGCGCGCCGCAAAATTATTGCGCGAGGAGTGGAAAGCCGTCGCCGCCGCAGGAGAATCGAAGCGCACAGTTTCTTTCGTAGACGAAGCGAATTTGCGCGAGGCAATCGCAACGAGCATAAATCACAGCCAAGTCTCGTATCGCTATTGCTTGCCTATTCAGTTGCTCGGCAAACTCACGAATCCGCGTATCGACTCGCGGCGCCTTCAACGCGGGGCAGACGAATCCGATCCGACAGCGTGGGATGCGCGTAGTTTACGCTCGAAAGTGATAGCTCTGTTTATAAAAGAGCAGGAATCAGTTCTTGGAACATCTGGTGATCCCTACGTAGGAAACCCGATGCGAATTCCGCGAATGGAACGCGATGACAAAACAAAAAGCGATGTGCCCGGTTGGAATCGCCTGCTGGATGTCCTCGATGCTGTCGAAAAGCGGCAGAGTGCGCGCTTTACGCAAAATGTTTTCCGTCAGGTCCTCCTAGAGATTTATCGGCGCCAGCAAACTCTGCGTTTCAGCTATCCGATCCCGCCGCGAGTTAGCCTCGATGACGCACTGGAAATTTCTGGACGGTTCCTCTCTGAAAAATCTGGAGGTGACCGTGCACTAGCTTTGGCTGGGGCGTTATTCGATGTGATCGGGAATCACTTCGGACTATTTGCCCAAGTAAATCGCGCCCGCATCAATGCAAGCGACGACGCTATCGGTCAAGTTGCCGATCTTGAATGCGTCGATGAAACCGGAAAGATTGTTTTAGCAGTAGAAGTGAAAGATCGCGCGCTCACTCTTGCTGATGTCGAAGGAACGATCGCGAAAACTCGGAAGCGCGAAATACAAGAAGTCTTTTTCACCGCGCCGAGAATCACCCCAGCAGACGCGGAAAAGATCAAGTCTCGTCTCAGTACCGCATTCTCCGCTGGTCAGAGCTTCTATGTTTTCGATTTCTTCAGCTTAGCTCGAGCAGTGCTTGCGCTCGGCGGAAACGCAATGCGTCGGCTATTCCTACAAAAGGTCGGTGATCATCTAGATACTTGGACAACACAGCCAAGTCATCGGCAAGCTTGGAAACAGTTGCTAGAGGCGCTTTGAGGGCGGCAGCCAACCGGAAAGCAAAACAGCCGGGTCATTGCTGACCCGGCTGCTGTAATTCATTCTTAGTTTCGGTTTAGCCCCGAAAGTCTTCGGGGTTTCGGCTGAGACGGCTTAGTAATCCATGCCGCCCATGCCGCCGCCCGGTGGCATCGGAGGAGTTTTTTCCTTTTCAGGAATCTCCGTCACCAATGCTTCGGTGGTGAGCAACAGGCCTGCGATTGAAGCGGCGTTTTGTAACGCCGTGCGCGTGACCTTGGTTGGATCGACAATCCCCGCCTTGACCAGATCGGTGTATTCATCGGCGGCGACATCGTACCCTTCGTTGCCTTTGTGCTTCTTCACTTCCTCAACAACGAGCGCGCCTTCCTTGCCCGCGTTGTCAGCGAGTTGACGTGTCGGCTCTTCGATGGCGCGGCGCACAATCGCCACGCCAACTTTCTCGTCGGGTTCGAGGTCCTTGATGTTGTCGAGTATTTTCTGCGTGCGCAGGTATGCGACACCGCCGCCAGGGACGATGCCTTCCTCAACCGCCGCCCGAGTAGCGTGCAACGCATCTTCGACGCGCGCTTTTTTCTCTTTCATCTCGGTCTCCGTCGCAGCGCCGACGTTGATGACTGCAACGCCGCCTGCGAGTTTCGCGAGTCGCTCCTGGAGCTTCTCACGATCGTAATCGCTGGTTGTCTCTTCAATTTGACGACGAATCTGAGCGACGCGGCCCTGGATATCGGCTTTTTTGCCTTCGCCTTCGACAATGGTGGTGTTCTCCTTGTCGACGGTAATGCGCTTGGCTCTGCCGAGGTCTTCGAGCTTGATGTTCTCAAGCTTGATGCCGAGATCTTCGCTGATCAGACGCCCGCCGGTCAGTACGGCGATGTCTTCCAGCATCGCCTTGCGACGATCACCGAAGCCGGGCGCTTTCACCGCGCAGACCTGCAATGTGCCGCGCAGTTTGTTCACGACCAGAGTTGCCAGTGCTTCGCCTTCCACATCCTCCGAGATGATGAGGAGCGGCCGGCCGGCCTTGGCCACTTTCTCG
>CATPBS010000337.1 GCA_955652715.1 uncultured Candidatus Udaeobacter sp. | reverse complement strand
CCAGACTTCCGGTAACCGGCCGGCTGGATCTGGAAACGCTCGCGGCGCTCCAGTTATTACCGAGGGCTCGTGCTCCGGTTTTCCAACCGCCGCGGCAGCGTGGCCGCCCGTGGCCGCAGGAACCGATCCCCGGTGAGTGGGTTCCTGAATAACCAGCCGATCTTGCTCGAAGATTCAGTCGCGACACCTGTCACGATCGTGGATTATCGAAATGCACCGATTGTAGTTCGGCGAAAACTGTGCCGACAAAAACTTGCGCTTCAACTCTAAGCAGAAGTCGCTCCGCATCATCTGACACCCAGATTGTCGCGCGGCGAAATTTCCGGTGCGGCTCCAATTCGAGATGCTTGCCGATGCGCTTCAACTGCAAATCAAGCTTGATGGCATTGTAGGTGCCGGCGTGCACGGAGATTTTTTCCTGCCCGACGACTGTGACGGTTGCGAGATAAGCGTTGGTCGCCGGGTAAACTACAACGCGATAAACACTGCGATCTCTGAGCGGCTGACTGCGCAAATAAAGCACCGCCGAATGGAGATCGAACAGGTTAGGCAAACTGAACTGGCGAGTCTTTGTTCCGGCAGCACCGCCTTCGCCTTCTGTTCTCGCCCGAGTTACTCCGCTGTTTGTAAAAGTGAGAGTGGTAACGATTTTCTTTGATCGATAATTCTCTGTTTGTTGAGTTTCGATCGGGTGCAGCGTTTCCGCGTTAGCGACTGCGCGATGGTTCACATCCAATTTCCATAATGCCCGAACCAAGCCGCTGGTTCGGCCCGTCCCATCGAGCTGAAATTTGTCTCCGGATGGCTTGCTAAAGTGAATTTCCCCGGTGGCTGCGGTAAGTCCAGACCATCCGAACCGATAGGAAGCTCGCAGAGGGCGCAAGTCGGGGAAATTCCCGGGCGGCTCCTTACTGAGTGTCGCCTCCCAATTCCCCGCCAGCGAACCGGTGCAGAACGCGAACAAAAACGCCATCACGCATTGCGTCTGTCGAAGTCTGGTTTGAATAAGCATCTTCGCAGTTCGCTGCCGCTCACAAACCATCATGCGGGCGGTTGCTTTCACCTGTACACAAAAATACACGCGAGTTTGGCCCGCGTGTATTTCGAAATTGTCGAACGTCAGTTAGGGCTTCGTAGCTCTTGCCGGCGTGACAGAGGGACTCGTCGAGGCTTTTGCAGTCGAAGCTGCGGCGCGACCCGGCTTGTTGAGCACGGCGATCACGTCGTTCGTAAAATCGATGTTGTCGTGCGAGTACAGCAAAACGGGCACGCCATTGATGCTCATGCCTGATTTATCGAATACCAGGTCGAGATTATTGGCTTTCACTTTTTCCATCACGACATCGGTGATTTCCTTTACGATTCCCTCGCGCATGCGCATCAACTGCTCTTGCAATTGCCGTTCGCGCGTTTGACGGAAATCGCTGATCTCCCGCTCCATGTTCTTGATTTTGGCAATCTTGTCATCACGGTCCTTTGCGGTTTGCGTTTTCTTGTCCGCGCTCAAGGCCGGGGACTCGAGCTGCTTGTTCAGATTATTGATTTCGTCGAGCGCCTTTTTGTAATC
The DNA here is from genome assembly GCA_955652715.1 of uncultured Candidatus Udaeobacter sp. Taxonomy (GTDB): domain Bacteria; phylum Verrucomicrobiota; class Verrucomicrobiia; order Chthoniobacterales; family UBA10450; genus Udaeobacter. Next base: position 3,143 of record CATPBS010000337.1, on the reverse strand, counting down.
TTCCGCCCGGTCATCATATTCTTTCCGGGCCGCATTTTTGGCGTCATTGATTTTTACCTCGGCGTCCTTGGTCTTGTTGTATTCCTTAAATGCGCGCTGCATATCGACCGTTCCGACTTTCAGTGTGCCCTGTGCAAAAGCCGCGAGCGGAAAGGCCAGCGTCAGCGCAAACAGCATGGACAGAGATTTTTTCATAAAACAGACGATACGGTGAGCGGAATCGCGTTAGACTGCAACCACATATATTCGTTCAAAATTGATAGCCCACGCTAAAATTGAAATGACCTCCCCCGTGATACCCGTCACGCTGCAACGGATATCCATAATCGAGGCGTAGCGGACCGATTGGCAAATCAAGCCGGAGTCCCACACCGACATCCGAGGCGATGTGATTAAGCCCAAAGGACCAGGCGCTGCTGTTAACAAAGCCAGTGTCATAAAAGATTGCTCCGCGCGCTTTTTCGATGATCGGAAAAGTAACTTCCACAGTAGTGCGCGCCATTGATTTGCCGCCGATCGGCTCACCGCTCTGATCTTGCGGACCGACTTCGCGAAACGGAAAGCCGCGGAGATTATTCGAGCCCCCGAGAAAGAGTCGCTCGAAAATTGGCACATCAGTCCCGTTCCCCCACTGGGTCACAGTCGCAATTTCGCCGTTAACGAGCAGGATGAGATCCCAGGGCAGATGAAAATATTGGGATCCCTCAACGTCCAATCCATACACCTGTACATCGCCTCCTAGAAAACCGCCGGTAACAAAAGGCGAAAAGGTTATGCGTCGTCCACGGCGCGAGAGCAAAGGGTTGTCGCGTGAATCAAACACAACGCTGGTAAAGATCTTGCTTTCCAAAGTTGAACCTTGTTGTGACAGGATAAAGTCAGACGCGCTGGCGGCCACATTGAAAATATCAACGTCCTGTATCGTATATCCCAGCGTCAAGTACGTGTAAGTATTGAGCGGCTTGCGCGCTTCGAGCATGAACCCGTAATTGCGCTGGCTATATACGTTGCTCAAATAATTTGCTTCCGTGTAAAAAGCCTGACCAGTAAGGGCGAGCCGTCGATCGAGGAAGTACGGTTCGGTCACGGTCAGAATAAAATCTTTTCGCTGTGTGCCGTACTGGATGCGCAAACGGAATTTCTGGCCTCCCCCGGTAAAGGAGGGCCAGTTGAAAAGGTCGAAATTCCCTTGGGTGAGTTCCGCGAAACCCACCAGCTGATCGACGGTGCTGAAGCCGCCCCCGAAGCTGAGTGAGCCGGTCCGTTTTTCCTGCAAAAGAATGGTGAGATCCTTGCGGCCAGGTACGTCTGTTTCTTCCGGATAGGTTTCGACTTTTGCGAAGTAGCCCAGGTTGTCCAGACGTTTCTTGGTTACATCCACGCGAACGGTGTTAAAGACATCTCCCGGGGCAACGAGCACTTCGCGACGAATCACCTTGTCCTTCGTGCGTGTGTTGCCCTCGATATTAATCCGGTTTACAAACGAGCGGACGCCTTCCTCGATGTTATAGTGCACGTCGATCTGCGCGGGACCAGCCGGCGAGCCTTCCGGCAAAATCACCAGATCGACGTACCCGGCGCTGCCGTAGGCGTCGGCCACTGCCTTCGCATCATCGCGCAGTTGTTTCGGCGAATAGACGCTGCTCTCCTTCATTTTTAACAGCGCACGAATTTTGTCTTCTCTGGCCGCCTGGTAGCCGGAAATGCTCAGCTTGCGCACGTGATATTGTGGGCCTTCGACAATCACTATCGTAATGATCATCGGACCCTTCTCGGTGCGTTCCCTGCGGGCTTCTTTGATTTCCACATCGATGTAGCCGTGGTTTTGGTAGAACTCGCGGAGCTTATCCAGGTCCTGTTCCAACTGGACCTCATCGAGGCGTCCGGATTTATCCAGGAAAGAAATAGGCGTCTTGCCGCGCGTTTTCATTTGCTTCCGCAATACTTTATCGCTCAAGTGGGCATTCCCCTCGAAACGAATCTGGCGCACCGCTCCTCTCACACCCTCGTTAACTGTGAAGACAACCCGCGCCGTGCCGCGCTTCTCGTCAATTGGATCGACCCGAAATTGGACGCTGACATCGGTGAATCCCTGCCCCTGATAGACTTCGATGATTTTTTGGCGGGCTTCTTCCAGTTGCTGTTCGTTAACCGCTTGGTTGAGTCTTAACTTGATTTCTTTGCGCAGGCGTTTCGGTTTCACGCGTTCGGCTCCGGCGATTTCGATCTCGCGAACGATCGCACGCGTCTGCACGGCGACGATCACCTTCACGCCGTCGCCTTCAGGCTGACCAAAGATCCGAACGTTTTGAATAAAGCCTGTCTTGTAAAGCGCCTCGATGTCCTGCTCGACCATCTGGTTGGAATACGGCTGGCCTGGCCTTGTGCGCATTTGCGCCAGAATCCGTTCCTTGCTGACGGTTTGGGGCCCTGTGTACCTTACGTCGATGGAACGGATAATGGGAGGTCCCGGTGCCGCCTGAGGAGCCTGCGCCCGGGCGAGTACGGCGCCGAGCAACGCACAGATGGATGCGACCCAAACTGCAAACGGCGGGGGGCGCATCCATCCAGAAAAATGTTTCATAGGTTAAGAAGCGCAGCCCCGCGCAACAAACCCACGCAGGACAGCGAGCTATATCGGGAAGAAGATGGTGATCGTCAAGGCGAGATTTTGAACTTTTAGTTCAAAAGTTCGTACCAATTATTTCGTCGGCGCGGTTCGTATCCTGCGTCGCAAATAAGCGATTCAATTTCCGCCGCATTTAACCGAAATGTTGTCCCTGCGCTGCTCACGACATTTTCTTCCATCATCACGGAGCCGAAATCGTTTGCGCCATATCTGAGCCCAATCTGGCCGATGCCGGGGCCCTGCGTGACCCAGGAGCTTTGCACGTTTTCGATGTTGTCCAGAAAAATGCGCGCCAGCGCCTGTGTCCGCAAATATTCAGACACTCCGGTCGGCTGCTTCACTTTCAGCACGGTATGCTGTGATTGAAAGGTCCAACAAATAAACGCAGTAAATCCGCCGCTGCGGTCCTGTTGCTCTCGAATGCGCCGCAAATGCTCTACGCGGTCCGCGGTTGTCTCGACATGCCCGAACATCATCGTCGCGCTCGCTTTCAATCCAAGCTCGTGTGCAACCT
>CATPBS010000336.1 GCA_955652715.1 uncultured Candidatus Udaeobacter sp. | reverse complement strand
CCGTGTCCACAGAGCCATTGCCAGCTTTACCTCAATCGTTGCCCTACACACCAGCGGAGCCTGTGCCTTCTGCAGCGGAGCCGCTGCCTTCGTCCGAGCAGGCGTTTCCGTCGTCACCCGAGCCGTTGTCGCCTTCAACGAACTACACTACAGCACAAACAACCGTTATTCCGCCACCAGTAGCAACAGCTCCTTACGGGGGGGGCGGCAGTAGAAACGTATTCCCAGCCGGCGAAACGATTTCCTCAGGTGAACCGCGTCGCTTTCACTACGAACTGCGGCTGACAGTGCGAGGTGTGTGGGATGACAACATCTTTATCAGTCATACGAACAAGGTCTCGGACTATTATTTCGCGATTGAGCCGCAGATTACCATTGGAGTCGGCGACATCGAGGGGCGCAACAAAGGCTATCTTCGATTGGACTACATGCCGAGCGCTATTCTGTTCGTCGATCACTCGGATCAAGACGCATTTAACCAGCTGATTCACCTCGAGGGGGGATATGACTTTGGCCGGTTGAAGTTGAGCCTCGCGCAGGATGTGGCGCTACTCGATTCGGCAAACCTCAACAGCATTATCGATACGACGGGGCAGTGGGCAAACCTCGATGCGAGCGCGCCCACGCGGGTCAACATCTTCAACACGCGCTTGAGAGCAGATTATGAACTTACCGGGAAAGTATACTTACAGGGCGAATTTGATTCCTCGACCCTCTTCTATCCCAATCACATTAGTTCCTACACCGTTTCGGGCGGCCTTTACGTTTATTACAATTGGCTGCCAAAGGTATCGGTGGGCATTGGCGGCACCTTCGGGTATGATTTTGTGGATGATCCAACTACCAACCAAAGTTTCGAGCAGGTGAACGCGCGAATTAATTATGAGGTGACGAGCAAATTTAACTTGTATGCTTCGGGGGGCGTTGAGTTCCGCCAGTTCGATGGCAATCGGAGCGAATACACCTCACCGGTCTTTGAAGTTGGGTTAATTCATCATCCCTTCGACGGCAGCACTTTCACGCTAGCGGCGGGCCGGCGGATTTACAATTCCGGGTTCCAACCTAACCAAGATTTTGCGACCACATACGTTGTGGGCCGGTTTCAGCAGCGTTTATTTCAGCGCGTTTATTTCGGCTTGGGCGGCGGCTATGAAAACTCGGACTATTTCGCCACTGCCCGGAACGTCAGTGCGCCGCGGGATGATGATTACTGGTTTATCGAACCGTCGGTTGACGTGCTGATTACCAGGTGGCTGAGCACTGGGGTATATTACCTGCACCGGCAGGACGTCAGCTCAACCGATTTCTTCAGTTTCCATGATAATCAGGTGGGCGTTCGGGCTACCCTCAGGTTTTAGTCGGGGCCTGAATCATTTGCGAGCTGGGACACGGGGTCGTTGGCTGGCGATTGCGCTCGCGTTGTCGCTGCTCCCGGAATTCCTGGTAGCCCAAGTTATGCCGGGGACCGCGTCGCAGCCCGCCGGTGTCTCTACATCGGCACCGGCCATTTCGGCGCCTGCATTAAACAGCGGTGCCAGCGCACCGGCCGGTTACATTTTGAGTGCGAACGATCAGGTGGCGGTTGAGGTTTTTGGCGAAGAGGATTTGCGCACAAACGGACGGTTGAACCCCGAGGGCAACTTGAGCGTGCCGTTGCTAGGGTCCGTCCATTTTGCGGGCCTGAATCTGACCCAGGCAGCTTCAAAGCTCACGGAGTTGTACGGGCGCGATTATCTGGTCAACCCAAGGGTGAACGTCATGCTTCTCAGCTACGCAAAGCGGCGTTTTTCGATTTTGGGCCAGATAAATCGGCCGGGTAGTTTCGAAATGCCGGACGGCAGTCCCGGCGGTATTGATCTACTGGAAGCGGTCGCGCTGGCTGGCGGATATACGCGTATCGCCGCGCCGGAAAGAATTACGGTCCGACGGCATAACGCCGGTGGCGATCAGATTTTCAAGGTGAACGCGAAACGCTTCACAAAAGGAAGCGGCGGCGGTTTTCTCGTCCAGCCGGGTGACACCATCACCGTCGGCGAAAGCATTTTTTAGCTGAAACAAATTCTTGCGCCTTCGCCTTTGCGAGCGTCCTGCTTGAGTGTAAGCTGCGAGCCAATATTTTGCCGTGATTGATCCTGCCCAATCTGTGATGGGAACGACCGTTCCCACAAATTCCGAGAAACCAGCGGTGCCTTTGACCGGGCAATACGCCGAGGGACTACAGAGGTTCGATTTTCGGCGCTACTGGCATTCTTTCGTCGAACGTATTTGGATCGTCGCAATTTGCGTCCTGGCCGGCTTTTTTTTAGCGCTGGGGTATCTCGCGAGGACGCCGAAGCTTTATCAGGGACACACAGTCCTGGAGGTGGAGGTCTCGGAGCCGACTCTTATCGCCACGGAGGATTCCACAGCCCGCATGCGCTCCTCGTTTCTCGCCAGTCAGGACGCGCTCCGGACGATCGAACAAAATCTCACTAACCAAACACTTCTTTCCCGAGTCGTGCGCTCCGAGGGCCTGGCGCAAGACGGTGGACGCGCGCTTCTCGGTCAGAGTATCGTGAGCGATAAGACTTCGAGCTCGACGCAGCGCGTCGATCCGTCGCAAGCTGGCAACAAAACTCAGAACGCGAGTGGCGTCGCTACATTTTCGCCGCTGGAAGAAGTATTAGGTCGAGCAATGGTCGGCATGGTGAAGCCAGCGATCCGCCGCGGGACGCGCCTGATCGATTTGTACGTGACACAGCGCGATCCAGCCATGGCACAGCGCCTCGCCGAAGCAGTCGGTCGGGAGTACATCCGCAACTCGATCGAGCGGCGCGCGTCAATCAGCGAGGACGCATTGCGTTATTTGCTGGAAGAAGAAGAACGATTAAAGGCGAACCTGCAAAAAAGTGAGGCGGCCGTCGCCGAATACAAGGCGACGAATCCGGATGCGTTGCAACTTGGCGGCGGCACGGCCGCGACGGGCTCACAGCAGGGATCCGGTTCAGGCGCTGGCGGATCTCGCGGCGGCTTGGTGGAGGACAAATTACAAGAGCTGAGCAACAAATTGACCGCTGCCAAGGCCGACCGGATTCGGCTTGAAGGTGAGCTCCAGCAAATCGACCACGCTGGTGATAACCTCGATACGTTGCTTTCGATCCCCAGTATCTCTGCCGCTGGAATGGTAACCGACGCGCGGCGCAGTGTTACGCAGGTGGAAGCGGGGATTGCCACTTACGCCTTACGGTACAAGGACAAGCATCCCAAAATGATGGCGGCTAAGGCCGCGCTAGCCGAGGCGAAAGGGAAGCTTCGTCAAGCCGTGCTGGCGCAACCTCCGCTTCTGCGTAATGCGATCGAGCAAGTCAAGGCCACAGAGACCAGTTTGCAACAAGCGTTGCAAGACCAGCAGGGCGTCGCGGTCACGCTCAACCGCACAGCGATCGGCTATCAGGAGTTGGCGCGGCAAGCCGAAACTGATCGTGCACTGTACGAAAGCGTCATTCGTCAGATAAAAGAGACAAGTTTAACAAAAGACGTGAAGACGAATGCAGTCAGTGTCATTGAGCATTCCCCGTTTCCGCAGTCACCTGTTAGTCCCCGTCCCACGAGAACGATCGCTCTGGGACTGCTTGCGGGCTTGGCTGCCGGATTGGCATTCGTTTTTGGCGCTGATGCACTGGATCGCTCGATCAAAACCGTGGACCAAGCAGAAAATACACTCGGATTCCCTGTTTTTGCAGCTGTTCCCGATACCACCGACGAAGGCCCGGTCACCCGGCTAAAACGGCGAAGCCGAGCTTTCAGAAGTTCGAACTACCGCGTAGTAGTTGAAACTCCTGAAAGCCCGGCTGCCGAAGCGTTCCGCAATTTACGCGCTGCCCTTTCTCTTTTGGGCCCGGAAGCTGAGCGTAAGGTTTCACTTTTTACCAGCGCTCTGCCTAACGAAGGAAAAAGTTTCACGAGCGCCAATTATTCGCTCGCACTGGCACAGCAAGGCTATCGCGTCCTTCTTATCGACGGCGACCTGCGCCGTCCGAACATGCACAAGATTTTCCGCTTTGCAGATGCCAACAAAAAAAACAATTCGGAGAAAGATAGCACGCCAGGAGTGACGGATTGCCTGGTGGGTAACGCCGACATAGCCT
>CATPBS010000335.1 GCA_955652715.1 uncultured Candidatus Udaeobacter sp. | reverse complement strand
CATAAGGGCCCTCTGCACATCCGCCCAGGAAAGTTGCAACGACGCCTGCGCAAAGGATCGACAGCAACAATCCTCGACTATAGCGCTTGGATTTCATTGGTGTATTCATCAGATGCTCCCCTTTCTTTGAATTCTTAATTTTCCCTTTCTCTGTACGCGAAGCCGCGGACGCGACTCCGCGAGCCTGCTGGTCCCGTCAGGCCCGACGGTTTCACCAGCAAAACCTTCATAGTACGATTCCCACCAGGCGGTTTAATTGGTCGCCCCTGCCGCTTAACGTTGCCTGTGGAAAAGCCGATCCACTTTTCGCTGAGTGCTGAAGCGGAACGCCCAACGTTCAATGCGGAAATTCGGCGTTGACACATATACGGAAATCCGTATATGTATTTTTGTTCTACAAAATGAAAACGACTGAAAACGCTGAGCCGGCGTTCCTTTTCAAAACGTTGGCGGATCCGACAAGGTTGCGTTTGCTAAATCTGCTTGCCTGCGGCGAGACCTGTGTCTGCGAACTGACCGATACACTGCGCGTAGTGCAGCCCAAAGTGTCGCGTCATTTGGCTCACCTGAAGCGCGCCGGCTTGGTGGAAGCGCGGCGCGAGGGTAAATGGATGCATTACCGGTGGGCGAAGCATGGTGATCCACTCGTGCGTCATGTGCTCGCCGGATTGCGCGAGTGGATGGAAAAAGATGATCAGATGAACGGCGAACGGCGTCGGCGGCGAAAGGTTTGCTGCGAAATCAGTCGAACAAAACCGGGGCGAACATTGAACCAATGATAACCAGCGAATTCACCTCCGCTCTGCGCGCGTCGCCAGACAATCAGTTAATCTTTGTCAATCGCGACAATGCCGCTGTGCACAGCGGTTATCATCTCACGGAATTGAAAGCCGCCCCATTTGAAACTGTCGATTGCGGCGGCCAAACCAACCGCTGGCGGGAAACGATCGTGCAACTCTGGGTGCCGGCCAATCCGGACGACGATTACATGACAGCGGCGAAGTTCCTGAAAATTTTCGATAAAGTGCGCGGCATCATCGCGCTCGATGTTAATACCGAGATTCGCGTTGAGTACGGCGACGAAAATTTCTTTCCATCGACGTATCACATTCGTTCGGTGACCAGCGACCACGCCACGACGCGTGTGTTGCTCGAGCCGCCGCGCACCACGTGCAAGGCACGCGATCGGCGCATGGTGGCTGAACAGTCATCGAACCCAAGCGGTTCCTATCGGCTGGCCGCGCGATCGTGCTGCTAACTTCGCTCGCCCAAGTGTTGTAGTGTGCGCTGTCCTCAGCGCAGGAACCGATGTGGGCGAGGGAAAGTCCGCTGATGACAGCGGCCGCGGACGTGTCCGTCACTCCAAAGCTTGCGTTGGCTTTTGCGCAGGTATCGGTGTTCGATACCATCAATCGAGACAATGAAACAAAATTTCTTTTGGGTCGGCGCGTTCGTGCCAATTGTTTTTGCAGTGTTCGCACAGGGCCAGTCACCATCCCCTTCATCAGCGGATTTTGATGTGATTATCAAAGGCGGGACGGTTTACGATGGCACGGGTGCCGAGCCGCGGCAGGCCGACGTAGCCATTCGCGGCGACCGCATAGCGGGCATCGGGGACTTCAAAACGGCGAATGCGAAAACAGTTATCGACGCGAAGGGGCTTGCCGTTGTTCCTGGCTTCATCAACATGCTTTCCTGGTCAACGGAGTCGCTGATCCAGGATGGTCGTTCTCAAAGCGAAATTCGGCAGGGCGTCACGACAGAGATCATGGGCGAAGGCGAATCCATGGGGCCGGTGAACGACCGCGTGCGCGAGCACATGCTGCGCAGTCAGGCAGATATCAAATACGACATCAAGTGGAACACGCTCGCGGAATATCTGCAGTACCTCGAAAAACGCGGCATCTCGTGCAATATCGCCTCATTTATCGGCGCGACGACCATTCGCGAATACGTGATCGGGTTTGAAGACAAACCGCCAACGCCGGAACAGCTCGATCAAATGCGGCAGCTCGTCCGGCAAGAAATGGAAGCGGGCGCGCTCGGCATTGGCACCTCGCTAATCTATCCGCCTGCATTTTATGCGAAGACGGAAGAGCTGATCGAGTTATGCAAGATCGCCGCAAAATATCAGGGCAAATACATCTCGCACATGCGCAGCGAAGGAAGTCGCCTGCTGGAAGCGCTGAACGAATTGATTCGGATTAGCCGGGAAGCGGGAATACCGGCAGAGGTTTATCACATCAAGGCGGCCGGCCAACAGAATTGGTCGAAGATCGACGATCTGCTTTCGCGGATTGAAACGGCGCAGAAAGCAGGGATCAAAATCACCGCGAACATGTACACCTACACAGCCGCAGGGACGGGACTCGACGCATGTTTGCCGCCGTGGACCGAAGACGGCGGTTATCCCGAGTTGTTCAAGCGGCTGCGTAATCCAGCGACGCGCGAGAAAATCAAGGCTGAAGTTCAAACGCCTACTGACTCATGGGAGAATCTGTATCTGGACGCGGGCGGTCCGGAGCATATTCTGGTGGCCGCGTTCAAGTCGGAAAAGCTAAAGCCGCTTACCGGCAAAACACTCGCCGAAGTGGCGAGGATGCGTGGAAAAGATCCAATCGACACGGTCATGGATTTGATCGCCGAAGACGAGTCGCGCGTCGGAACCATCTATTTCCTCATGTCCGAAAACAACGTGAAGAAAGAGGTTGCGAAACCGTGGATCTCATTTGGATCCGATGAAGCTTCGCAGGCGCCCGAAGGCGTTTTCTTGAAATCCAATCCGCATCCGCGCGCCTACGGAAATTTTGCGCGGGTGTTAGGCAAATATGTGCGCGACGAGAAAGTCATTCCGATGAAGGAAGCTATTCGGCGCCTGAGTGGATTGCCCGCTGCCAATCTCGGTCTGGATCACCGCGGATTTCTCAAGGAGGGAATGTTCGCGGACGTGGTTGTGTTCGATCCTGCGACAATTTCGGATCGTGCGACTTTCGAGAAGCCGCATCAATACGCCGTTGGGGTGAAGCACGTCTTTGTCAACGGCGTGCAAGTCATCAAAGACGGAAACCATACAGGCGCGAAACCGGGTCGCGCGTTGTGGGGTCCGGGGAAAACTAAATGAGATTCACAATTTTGCGCCTCACGAATGCAACCGATGGATCGTATCCGGCCGATGCGGCTCCATGGGGATTTAAAGAGGCACGCGAACGCAAGGTCATGTGTTGACGATTAGCTCCCATTGAAAACGGAGCGCAACGACTCGAGATTCTTACCCGACCTCAGTGTCGCCTGAGAATATCCGTCAAACCCGGCCATCTCACTGAAGGTGGTGTTTCGCTGCCGAAAGTCTTCAAACGCTGAATACGACGTAGTCAGTAGTTTGAAGCTCGTCCACGGCTTGAGGCGAAGCTGGTAGAGGTTCTGTGGGTCGCTCACTTCCAGCGGGCGCAACAGGACCGCATTCACTATTCCGAAGACGAGGACGTTTGCCCCAATCCCAAGCGTCAGAGTGACTAACGCCACAAGCGTGAAGGCGGGAGACTTCCAAAGCACGCGCAGCGCATAACGAATGTCCAGCAGCAGGTCCTTCATGAGCTATAGGCCTAACGAGAATTAGACGAATATTCGTAAAAAAACGCGAACGTTTTTTCGCCTATCACCACGACTCGCGATATCAGCCGTGGCAAATTTGGCTGCGAGACTCGCGGAACTTCGGTGTTGGATCTTTTGATCGCCTAAGCAATTAGGATTTCACACGGCCCAGCTACTTCCATTCCCAGAATTCGGAGCGCGTGTTGCCCTCTGCGTCTACTTCGTGTTCGAATACTACCGCGACCTTATTCAGCCGGGACAATTGTGGGGGCGTAGTTTGATAATAAACGGCACCGCGATAACTCGCGGTCCCGTCTTTCTTCGTCATGCCGACACCATGGCCTGTCCAGGTAGCCATTTTTCCGGCCTTGGTTATCATCACCCCTTGCCCTTCGCCATAGAGTGTCCCGTCTGGACGAACAACGGTCCAGTAGGTGCCCGTCTCCCTTACGTTTGTGCCCAGCAAAGATCCATTTGCCTGAAATGAAGTTTCCATTTTTGGACCTCCACCCAGGTTCGGCAGTACGCGCTGCGAAGTAATCTTACCTGACGTTCCACCAATCTTCTCGCCTAGCATAGATGTGCTCCTGTTGAAGTTTTCTCTCTCGAACTTCTTGGATTCAGCTCACAGATAGTAGCAAAAAAGCTTTTGACCGTCCACGAAGGTGAACTTAGCGGCTTTCGGTGCTCGCTCGTTGCTCGATCTGCTCGAGACTCGGATCGGCCGTGCTGATCCATTCGCGTGCTTCGTTAATTTGATCCGGATTTACTGGAACGGCGCGCGGAATTTCTTCCCCTCGCGCCACGAGCGCGCCCTCGTACTTCACCGGTCTCGCGCGCTTGATTGGAAATCTCCAATGATGTCCGAACTTGTAGAGCGCGTAAAACATAGTCTTTGCTT
>CATPBS010000334.1 GCA_955652715.1 uncultured Candidatus Udaeobacter sp. | reverse complement strand
TTCCCAGCCTGCGCCAAAACGGAGTAAAGTATCGTCGAGTCAAAAAACTAAAGCGGCGCTTGCTGGAACAGGCGTTTGCGAATTTCTCGGCTCACGCCAGCGAAGAACGGCAGTTGGAATTTCGAACATTCTGCGAAGAAGAATCCGCGTGGCTGCACGATTACGCATTTTTCCGAGTCCTGATGGAGAAGAATGACGATAGCGCGGCATGGAATCGATGGCCGGTGCAACATCAGACAATTGAAAAGGCGCGCAGCTGGCTGCGCGATCTTCCACAGGATCAACAAGCAGCCCTGACAGGCCGCCAGGAATTTTTTTGTTATGTGCAGTGGATCGCGCATCAGCAATGGCGCGCAATCAAATCGTACGCCGAGGAACGAGGAGTCGCGCTAATGGGCGATATTCCAATCGGCGTCAGTTATTCCAGCGCCGACGTTTTCGCGCGCACGGATGAATTCGTGCTCGACTGGTTCGGTGGCGCACCTCCCGAACCTTACTTCAAAGAGGACGCGTTTACGCAAAAATGGGGCCAAAACTGGGGCATTCCACTCTATCGATGGGACAAAATGCGCGCGAACAATTTTCAGTGGTGGCGGGAGCGCGTTCGCGCCGTCCGCCGCATCTTTCACCTCTGTCGCATCGATCACGTCCAGGGATTTTATAGGATCTATGCTTTTCCCTGGCGGCCACGAATGAACAAGGAATTGCTCCCACTGGATGAGCATCAAATGCTGGAACGAACTGGGGGCCGCGCTCCGCATTTCGTTCCCCGCGACGACGAAACAGCCGAAAACCGTGAAGCAAACAAGCGCGAGGGCGAAGAATACCTGCGAGTCGTCCTGCAGCAAGCTGGCGTCACGCGCGTGATCGGCGAAGACCTTGGCGTTGTGCCCGATTATGTGCGGCCCAGCTTGCGGTCCCTCGGCATTGCCGGATTTAAAATTCCGCAGTGGGAAATGCACGATGGCATGATAACTCCCGGAGATACATATGAACGACTCTCGGTGGCGACATACGCAACCCACGATCACGAACCGATTCGTGCTTTATGGAACGACGCGTTCGGTGACCCAGCATCGGATACTGGAGAACAAGCACGAGCCACGCTCGAGAAGATCGCTCTGTTTGCAGGGCTGAATTCAAAAATCGACGAGCTCGATTTCGAAAAAGATTTTTATCCGGCGATGATGGAAGCGCTTTTCAGATGTGAATCGTGGATTGCCATTGTCATGATCACCGATCTGCTGGCGCGCACATACCGTTTCAACGTTCCTGGGACAAAGGCCAACGTGAACTGGACACGACGAATGCAGCGCTCGATTGCGCAGCTGAGTTCCAACCGCAAAGAGCGAAGGCGAATGCAGTTAATCCATGAACTGCTGGAAAAAAGCGGGCGCGTTTGAAAGTTCGTTCGGCGCTCGCCAGGCGGCGAGGAAGCCTGTACTACGCTGACTTTTCGATCGGCGCGCCGACCTTGTTGCCCCATTCAGTCCACGAACCATCGTAATTTCGGACATTATAGAGGCCCAGCAGATACGTCAGCACAAACCACGTGTGACTGGAGCGTTCGCCAATCCGGCAATAGACAATCGTGTCCCTGTCGCGACCGACTCCGCATTGATCGAAATAGATTTTCGCCAGTTCTGAGGCTGGCTTGAACGTGGCATCATCGTTGGTCGCGGTTTTCCACGGCATGCTCTTTGCACCGGGAATATGGCCGCCGCGCAGCACGCCCTCCTGTGGATACTCTGGCATGTGCGTGATCTCACCCTTGTATTCGCCTGGCGAGCGCACGTCGATCAGCGGCTTGCCACTTTTGCTTTGCGCCAGCGCTTCATCGAAAAAGGCGCGAATCTCCTTGTCGAAACGTTTCTTGGGCACCGGATAATTTGCCGTTGGATATTTCGGGACTTCACGCGTCATAGGACGGTGTTCGGCTTTCCATTTGTCGCGGCCGCCATTGAGGATTTTCACTTTGTTGTGGCCGAATAAGCGGAATGCCCAAAGCGCATAGCACGCCCACCAGTTCGCCTTATCACCATAAAAGATGCAGGTCGTGTCTGGCGTGATTCCGTGCCGGCTGCAAAGCCGCGCAAATTTTTCCGGCAAAATATAATCGCGGATCACCGGGTCTTGCAGATCAGCGCGCCAATCGATGTGCACCGCGCCGGGAATGTGCCCGGTATCGTAAAGGAGCACATCTTCGTTCGACTCGATGATCCGGATTCCATCGTCATTCAGATGTTTCTCCAGCCAATCAGTTTCCACTAGTGCTTCTGGATGCGCGTATTCGTTGGGATGAGTTGCCATAACAGAAAAATTTCAGGCCGCTTTTCAGTGCGAGCAAGAGATATTGCTCTCGCTCGCAGTCGCCACCGGCCGGTTGCTAATCTTAGCGTATATCGCCCGGCAGCCGCGGGGACGCGAGTAACCGCTCAAACTCGCGCCAGCGCTGCTCCGCCGTGCCGCCGCGCTTCTCGATGTAATTGCGCACCATGTCTTCGCCAAGATTGTAGTTGATGACGTAGCTGCGGTACTTCTCGATAAATTTTGTTGCTTGTTTCGCCCGCTTCTCATCCATGAGCGCGTATTTTTGCAACCAAGTCGTGGCCGCGTTCGCGTTGATCTCGCCATTCACGTACTGACGGGCTGCTTCGTTTGTGGCGTATCCCAGTTTCTTCACCAGGTCCTGCACGTCGTAAAATTCCTCCGCGCGTGCTGGATCGATTCCCGCAGCCGGCCAGAGCACTTCTTTTTCGAACGCTAACCGCTCCGCTTTCGTAAACACAACCTCCCTGCCATAGTTCGCGGTGCCTTCGGCAATGAGTGATTGAGGCGAAAAGAGCGGATACACCGAGAACTCAACCCAACCGCGATCGCGGACGAGATTTTTCTCAAGCAACGCGTTGTAGACATGGTGGCCTGGGTAACCTTCATGTGCAGCTAGATCAATCGCCCGATCGATGTACACCGGGAGATCGGTATTCACTTGGATGACACTGCGAAAATTTCCCTTGTACCAATTGTAGCCGCCCCATGGTTTATTTGTGACGTATTCGACGCTGAAATTTTCCTCGGGCGGTAGCTTGATGTGTGCGAGCGTGCGTTCGCGACATGCCTTGATCGCGAGCTGAAACACCGCGTCCAGCTTGTCTTTAGGAATGACAAATGCTCGCCGCCAATTCTCGTAGCGCTGCACGAGCGATCCCTCACCCGGAAGTTTCGGCTCAAGCGCGGCAAGGATTTCCTGGAAATGCGTTTCGGGAAAGGTAGGTGCAACGGCGTCATAAAGGGCCTGCGATTCTTCATCAAACTTCAAATGTTCGCCGTTCAAGAAGCCCACTCGCGCCTCGAGCGCGGATAGTTGCTTTGTTAAATAACCTCGTCGCAACCGCTCCATCTCGTCCGTCGGCTCGGAAATCTTCGCCAACTGCTCGCGTAACCGCCTGGCCTCAGACGCGATAGCATCGAGCGGCTTCTTTTCCTTCGACTGTTTCTTCCATTCCGGCGGGCCATAATAAGCATCGACGTAATCCGGATCATGCTGCCCCATCGCGAGCACTAGTTTCACATACGCTTCTGCGATGTCTTTGACGCCTGTCACCATCGCTGGTGTCGCCGGTGGAGTGGCACCGTCCGCGATCGAGGCGGCAAGCAGCGATAAACAAAAGACGACAAGCGACGCGCGTTTCATGATTTTCCGCTGAGCGATTAGTGAAGAACGGAATCAGCAGGATAAATGACGCCGTTCTTGATAACGGTGTCGATGTCGGAAGCGTGGGCGATGTCGTCCAACGGATTGGAATTGAGAATCACCAAATCCGCGAAGCAGCCATTTTCGACACGGCCAATGTGCGCGCCGGTGTCGCCTCCGAAAAGTTTCGCCGCGTTCGCCGTGGCGCTTTGGAGAATCTGTATTGGCGTCAACCCGGCTTCTTTCATTAACTGAAATTCACGGAACAGCGCGGGTCCGTGAATCGTGCCGATGTTTCCGGCGTCGGTGCCTGCGGCAATCGTCACGCCGGCGTCTTCTAATCTTTTCAAATTCGGCAGCGCGACTTCATAGGTCTTGTTGATCCTATCGAGAGGGGCTTTCGGATCAGCCAACGCGTCCTTGATTCGCTGCGGCAATTTGTCCGATGGAATTTTTGTGACATCGAGCGACGCGATCACTTCGGGGTTGCCCCACTTTTGTTCTTCGGGAGTGAGATTCAGCTGGTGCGAGAAAGTTCGACCGTAGCGCTCAAACACCACCAGCGTCGGACACAAAATCGTATGTCGATCTGTCAATAGCTTTACGAACGCGTCGTCCACCGGTTTGTCGATCACGCTGTGGACGAGAATGTCTGCGCCTTCTTCAACCGCAGCGCGCGCTGTTACCAATACGGTCGCGTGCACTGCGACGCGGATTTTGTGCGCGTGACTTTCTTCGATCGTCGCGCGAACGATCGGCCGGAAGGAATCGACCGGATGATCTTTGTCGACGATGTACCAGATTTTCACCAGATCCGGCTTCTGTTCGGCAGGTTTGCGAACGAAATCGAGCGCTTGATCGGGATTGTCGATCTTCACAATC
>CATPBS010000333.1 GCA_955652715.1 uncultured Candidatus Udaeobacter sp. | reverse complement strand
TCGCTTCAGTCAGACAATCATCAACGGTCTGTTTAACCAGTGGGTGATCTGGAAATTCACGGTCGCCAACAATGTGCTCCAGGCAGGCAAGCTGGTCTGGGAACACTGCGGCCAAAATATTTTCCGCTTCCATGCGCTGCAGCGGCGCGGCGATTTTTGCGCCGCTTCGAAACCGGGGTACTGCGAGAGAGCGGGTTGCGTTCCAGCGCCACCGAATGGTGAACATGGGCGCATCAAGCAAAGCTTGAACGAGCAGGTCGCGAACCGTTTTGGAATTGAGATAACGAAAAACCTCTTCCAGAGGAAACGAATGCTGAGTCCCGAGCGAAATCACAATGGCGTCGTCCGTGGCTGCTGCCTGCAGTTCAAAATTAAACGAGCGACAAAAACGTTTTCTCAGTGCAAGACCCCAAGCGCGATTGATTCGGCTGCCGAAAGGCGCGTGCAAAACGAGTTGCATCCCGCCCGACTCATCGAAGAAACGCTCCATCACCAGAGTTTGCTGTGACGGAATTGCCCCAAGCGACCGGTAAGCGTCAGCGAAATACTCGCGCAACTGTTCAGCAGCCTCAGCCGGCAACTGCATTTCGTGGGCGAGCCATTGACTGGGATTTTGTCCATCAGTGAGTCTCTTTTGGATTTCGATCCGCAAATCCGATACAGCTTTGGATAACTCCGATGTACGCGCCGGAGCTTCGCCGAGCCAAAATGGAATTCCTGGCGGCTGACCTTTGGCATCTTCAACGCGGACGACGCCGGAGTTGATGCGCAAAATTCGCCAAGACGCATTGCCCAGCTGAAAGATGTCGCCCGCGAGGCTTTCAACGGCAAAGTCCTCGTTAACTGTGCCGACGAAAGTTTCCGAAGGTTCGAGAATTACCCGATAATCAGCATTGTCGGGGATCGCGCCACCAGAGGTCAGGGCGACGAGTCGGGCGCCGCGCCGCCCGCGCAAACGGTGATTGACCGCATCGTGATGAATCAACGCCGCGCGGCGACCGCGCTTCGTGCTAAACCCTTCCGCAAGCATTTTGACGACGCCGTCGAACTCGTCGCGAGTAAGATTTCGATACGGCCAAGCTGAACGGACAAGCTCGAACAAAGCATTTTCATCCCAATCCTCGCTGGAAGCCGCAGCGACGATTTGCTGGGACAGCACATCAAGCGGTTTTTCCGGAATACTGAGACGATCGAGCTCGCCACCGCGGACACAATGAAGTAACGCCGCGCATTCGACCAGTTCATCCCGGCTCAAGGGAAAGATACGGCCCTTCGGCAAACCGCCGCGTTTGTGGTCGGCGCGACCAACGCGTTGCAGCAGGCTCGCAATGGACCGCGTCGTGCCAAGCTGGCAGACGAGATCAACCGAGCCGATATCGATGCCCAACTCGAGTGAAGCCGTGGCAACGAGCGCTTTCAATTCGCCGCGCTTCAATCGATCTTCCGCGTCGAGGCGCAGTTTCGCAGAAAGACTTCCGTGATGCGATGTGACCGCATCCGCGCGGAGCAGTTCGCTCAGGTGATGCGTCACCCGCTCGGCCATCCGGCGCGTATTGACGAAAACCAAAGTGGTCCGATGCGCCTGGATCAATTCCGCTAACCGACGATAGATTTCCTCCCACACTTCATTCGACATCACCGCTTCAAGCGGCGAACCGGGGAGCTCAATGCGGAGATCCAATTCGCGGCGATGGCCGATGTCGATGATTTCGCAATCAGGATTGCCGGCATGGTCTACTGCACGAGTGCCGACTAAAAATCGCGCTACTTCCTCGATCGGCTTTTGTGTCGCAGATAAACCGATTCGCTGAAGGGGATTTTTCGTTAAAACGGCCAGACGTTCGACGCTCAAGGCGAGATGCGCGCCGCGCCGGTCGTCCACCACCGCGTGAATCTCGTCGATGATGAGCGTGCGCGCCGCGCTCAACATCCGCCGGCCCGATTCCGAAGTGAGCAACAGATAGAGGGATTCCGGCGTGGTGACTAGAATGTGTGGCGGCTTTTTGACGAGCGCCTGGCGTTGGGCAGCAGTTGTATCCCCAGTGCGCACTTCGGCGCGCACATTAATCTCGCGGCCATTTGTTTCGTGCAACAACCCGCGAATTCCAGCGAGCGGCTCCTGAAGGTTTTTGCGGATATCGTTACTCAGCGCTTTGAGCGGGGAGACGTAAACGACTTGAGTTTCGTCCGGCAAATCACCCTTGGCGCCTTCGCGAAAAAGCGCATCGAGCGAAGCAAGAAACGCCGCCAGCGTTTTGCCGGAACCTGTCGGCGCGGAAATCAGTACATGCCGGCCGGATTGGATTGCGGGCCAGCCACGCACCTGCGGTTCGGTTGGTGATCCAAACGTTTCTTCGAACCACCGCGCGACCGCGGGATGAAATTGGAACGAGCGCATTGAAAACCCCTTCGACGGAGCCATTACGCTAATTCAGACCGCGCGAAAGAAAAGAGGTAGGGACGGTTCACCGAACCGCCCGCGGGCAATTGAGGTCAATCGTCGCTACGTGCGCTCGCATCGCGATCACTTCTCGCAACATCCGCAGACTGTCGCGAAAAAAACTAACTTTGCTTCCTTCAGCGTGGTTCCAGCGGACCGGAATTTCCCGGATGCGCAGGCCAGCGCGTTGCGCAAGAAGTAGCAGCTCGACATCAAAGGCGAAACCGTTGACGCGGGCCGCCTCGAGAATCGGCCGGCAAACGTCGAGGCGAAACGCCTTAAAACCGCATTGAGTGTCCCAAAATGGCATGCCGGTTGCGACGCGCACAAGAAGATTGAAAACACGGCCCCCTTGTTCTCGCCGCCAAGGTTGGTGAATTCCGATTAAACTGCGGTCCAGCGCGCGCGAACCGAAAGCAATGTCGACTTCACCGTTTGCGATCGGGTCGATCAGTTTCGGCGTCTCTTCGAGCGGCGTGGAAAGATCCGCATCAGAAAAAAGTCCGATCGGTTCTCGCGCGGCAAGTAAGCCAGAGCGCACCGCGGCGCCCTTTCCGCGATTTGGAAAATTTTCCAGCAAACGCGTGGCGATATTCGTCCTGGAAAAAACTTCGCGAACGATTGCCGCAGTTGCATCGGTTGATCCATCGTTTACGACGATCAACTCACTTGTCGGTGCGTTGGCGGCGAGATAGTCGAGCGTAACGCGAAGCGTTTCACCAATGCGCGCTTGTTCGTTGAAGCAAGGAATAACGACGGAGAAGGGCGACAGCATGGGAGGCAAGATTCGAGTATTCGTGAATCGTGATTCGTCGGTTTACCAATGCAACGATTTAACGATTCACGAGGTTCTACTTGTAAATCTCCAAGACAAACTTGCCGTTTGGATCGACATACCCGCGATACATTCCCGCGGTATTGAACGGCAAGGTCACGTTGCCCTGATGGTCAATTGCAATCAATCCACCTGTGCCGCCGAGTTTGGCTACCTTATCGAGAACGGTTTGCGCAGCTTCTTTAAGGGAAAGTCCCCAATATTCCATCAAGGCCGACATGTCATGCCCGACCGAAGCCCGAATGAAATATTCGCCGTCGCCCGTGGCGGAAACGGCGCATGTCGCATTGTTTGCATAGGTGCCCGCGCCGATGATCGGCGAATCCCCTACGCGCCCCGGTCGCTTGTTTGTGGTGCCGCCGGTTGAAGTCGCCGCGGCAAGGTTCCCGTTTTCGTCGAGTGCAACGGCGCCCACCGTGCCATGCCGATCTTGATCGGTAATAAGAAAGGCCTTTCCGGCGCCGCTCGTGCGACTTTTTTCGGCAGACTTAATTTTCTGCAAAGCGTCCCACCGCTCCTGCGTAAAAAAATATTTTGGGTCCACCAGTTCCATTCCGTTCTCTTTGGCGAATGCTTCTGCGCCCTCGCCATCGATCATTACGTGCCCGGATTTCTCCATGACGAGCCGGGCGAGGCTGATAGGATTCTTGACATGCTTCAGAGAAGCGACGGCGCCGGCGGCGAGCGTTTTCCCGTCCATGATCGCTGCGTCCATCTCGTTCGTGCCGGCGCTTGTGAATACTGAACCTTTGCCCGCATTAAAATGCGGGTCGTCCTCAAGAACGCGCACGGCCGCTTCGGTGGCATCGATGCTAGATCCGGCGCGTTTCAGAATTTCGTAACCAGCCGTCAGCGCGCGCTCCAGTCCAGCGCGATATTCGCGCTCTTTTTCCGGCGTCATCTTGGTGCGCTCGATGGTTCCGGCGCCGCCGTGGATCACGAGTCCAAATTTCTTTGTTTCCATGCGTGGCTGATTCTCAGGGTACTTTTCTGCTGCAGCTGTGAGAGACCCGGCAGGTTCCTCGGCGAGCGCGGACGCCGCTGCACTAAAGAGCATGAAAGCAAAGAAGCAATTGGCTCCGAAAGCTACCGCGAGTTTCATAGCAACAATGTAAGAGTTTGCTCCTGATAATGTCGAAGCGTTTCATGCGAGCAGCGATGCGTTGAAGCGGTGAAGCGCTTTCATTTCAATTTTTGTTAACCCTTTTAACGTTTTAACTCTTCGCGCCTTCAACGCTTTAACGCTTGAACTGTTTAGCGCTTAACCCTTCAGCGAAGTTTACTCTTTTCCCTATCGGGAACTAAGGCGACCTTTGCCGGCCATGGCAAACGCCCAATCGCCCGTTTTGGTTGCCCAGGGAATCGGTCATCTCTCGCGCAGTTTTCTTCGCGAAGTGGGCGGCGTGTTCTGGTTCATCGTGAACACCTTCGAGGAGATGTTCGAGCGCATGCAGCGCGGACGGGTGCCGTTTCATGCGGCAAGTTTTTTTCGGCACACGCAACGCGCAGGTGTGGACTCCGTGCCATTGGCCGGACTGGTGTCGTTTTTCCTCGGACTCACGATGGCGCTGCTCACGGGCTACCAGTTGCAACGGTTTGGAACAGAACGGTTGATTCCTGGATTGGTCGCGATCGCTTTTACACGCGAGCTTGGGCCGTTGCTCACGGGAATCATGCTCGCAGCGCGCATCGGCGCGGCGTTCACTGCGGAATTGGGAACCATGCAGGTTTCCGAAGAAGTCGAAGCCATCGAAGCAATGGGCATCGGCCCGCTGCGTTTCCTGGTCGCACCGCGCATGCTTGCGCTGTTTCTGCTGATGCCGTGTCTGTCCACGGTTTCGAATATCGCGGCCGTATTCGCCAGCAGCCTGATCTGCAAAGCCTATTTCAGCATCGCTTTCCCCTATTTTCTCGATCTTGTGAAAGATTCATTGCTCATTCGCGATATCATTACTGGTATTTTGAAGAGCTTTCTGTTCGGCCTGCTCATCGCCGCCATTGCCTGTTACCGGGGATTGACCGTGAAAGGCGGCGCCGCGGGCGTGGGCACTGCGACTACCTCCAGCGTCGTGACGGCGATCACCACCGTGATCGGGTTCGATACGTTGTACAACGTCGTTTACACCACATTTTATCCAACATGACCACGCCCAGGCACATGGTCGAGTTGCGCGATGTGTGCATGCAATTTGAAGAGAAAAAAGTGCTCGATGGCGTTTCGTTCACGGTCGAGCCGCAGGAACGTTTGGTGATCATGGGCCAAAGCGGGAGTGGCAAAAGTACAATATTACGCCTGATTCTCGGCATCCTCCGGCCCGCCTCCGGCTCGATTTTTTTCAAAGGCTTGGAAGTTAACCGGCTCCCGCGACGAAAACTCCAGCGCGTCCGGCAACACATGGGAATGGTCTATCAATATTCAGCGCTGCTTAGCTCTCGAAATGTGCGCGATAACGTTGCCCTGCCTCTGGAGGAGCTCACCGATAAATCGCGCGCGGAGATTGATAAGATTGTAGATGAAAAACTGGAGCTTGTGGGCATGAAGGATTCCAAGGACCTGTTGCCCGACGAACTGAGCGGCGGTATGCGGAAGCGCGTCGCCCTCGCGCGGGCCCTCGTGCTCGAGCCCGAATTGCTCCTGCTTGACGAGCCGTCGGCCGGTCTGGACCCGGTCATTGCGTCCGTGATCGACGAATTGATTATTAGCCTCAGCGAGAAATCGAAAGTGACGTCCATCACTGTCACGCACGAAATGGACAGCGCCTTTCGCATCGCCACGCGAATGGCTATGTTGTATCAGGGAAAAATCATTGAAGAAGCGGAGCCCGAAAAACTCAAGCAGTCCAAAAATCCGGTGGTCGCCCAATTTTTGAGCGGCAGCACCGAAGGTCCAATTCTGGAAGGCAGCCTCGATGCAATTACAAAGAAATGAAATCATGACAGGCCTGCTCGTGATCGGCACGATCGCGGTGGTGGCGTTCCTTTTGGTTTTGCTCGGCGCACCTGGGTTATTCCGGCCGCTGGTGACCTACAAGATCTACTTCGACAATGCGGCGGGGATTAAGCAGGGCGCGCCGGTGATGCTGGCAGGCCGCAAGATTGGTCAGGTCCAGAAATTGTATTCGCCGGTCTCGCCCAAAGAAGAAAAGCAGGCGGAAGCAGCGGCCACGGCCATTAATCAGCCGGAAGCGAATGCGAGTCCCAGCCCCTCTGCCACGCCGCTCAAACCGCGAATTGAAGTGCGCGTTGATGTGCAGGTAGATAAGAACGCTAAAGTTTATCGGGACGCCAAGACGCGGTTAATGCAACTTGGATTGCTCGGCGATATGGCCATCGATATCACACAGGGGACCGAAGCCTCGGGTCGCGCTAAAGATGGGGAGATTTTCGCCGGAGAACGCACGCCTGATCTGGGCGACGCGGCGGCGAAGATGCTGGAAGTAATCAAGCCGGTTGCAGCCGAAGCGACGAACACAATGAAAGATCTTCAGCAGACCGCACAAAATCTGAATCGTATCACTGACGAAAATTCCGAGTTGAACCTCGCTCTCACCCAGTTCAAAACGTTCGGCGAACATCTTTCTGGTTTGACCGCGCCCGACAGCGCGCTCTCACATTCGCTCACCAACATCGAAAAAATCAGCACCAGCCTTACGGAAAACGACAACATCGAGGTGACGCTACGAAACCTGCGGAGCTCGTCAGAGAAATTAAAGGTGGCGACTACCGAGCTCCAGCCAGCCGGCGAGAACATCAAGCAATTCAGCGAGACAATAAAAACTCAACCGTGGCGTTTGATCTGGCCAACGACAAAAAAGTACGCCCAAGCATCACCAACTCCCGCGCCTGCACAGAGAACCATCACGGTGCGGAAAAGCGCACGAGCACGGCCACGTGCGAGTGCGAGTCCCACGTCGCGCACGAGCCAACGCTAGGGCAAAGCCTCGTTGTGGTAACCTGATTACGCAGGTACCAGCGATGTTTTACGGCCCGTAGCTTTTCGTGAATTTCTTCCGCGATTCTGTCTCGGGCTCGGCCGATGTGATCGGTGCTGATGGCTCGGGCGTGCCTGCCGATGGTTGTTCGGCCGTTGTTGGTGGCGCGGCTTCTGGTGCCTCGGGCTGCGCGGCGCCTGTAGGCTTTTCCCGCGCGACCTCGACATACGCCATCTGCAAATTGGAAAGGGCGTTGCGGAGCACTGTTGTTTCTTCGTTTGTCAGATTTCCGCGCGTTTTTTCCTGGATCATCGCGAGTTGATCGATGAACATTTTAGCCAGATCCAGGTTCACTTCGCCCTGGCCGGTTTGTGGATTTGGGATTTGGCCAAGAAACAGCGCAGCGTTTTGCGCGTGCATCACGACAAATTCGATGAAGCGCTGGGAAAGCTCGCCGCTTTGTGTCGTTTTTTGGACTTCAGCCATGGAT
>CATPBS010000332.1 GCA_955652715.1 uncultured Candidatus Udaeobacter sp. | reverse complement strand
CCTTAATGCGCGCGACCTTCTGACGACGACTCGGTGTGACGAGCCGGCCTCTCTATAGAGGACTTGGAAGGCTTGTCAAACAATCAGCGCAACAAAAGTGAAGCCGGGCGGCTTGAGCAACTGCCGAGCCCGGACGCCGCAATTTCGTAGCCTTCGAAACTTTTCCATGTTAAACATCGCCATGCGAAAATCCCCCGTCGCGACAAAAACTTTTCGCGCGCCGACTTACTCCAAGATAAGCCCCCGCGCCAAAGAGCAGGAGCAGTTGTACCTGTTACGTCGTGACGCCAGCACGGAGGTCCTATCTTCGCAACTCGTAAAACGCGCGAAAGTGCCGTAATTCCGATCGATTACACCAGCGCGGAGCAAAAGCACCGCGCGGCCTTGGAGGAGAAATATCGGAACTGCTTGCAAGTTCGTCTAGAGGCGCGGCGGCTTGTAACTTATGTACCCAACAAAGCGCTCCCAGTTTACAATTGGTTTAAATTCAAAGAAGGATTCTCTCGCCAATTAGTGGTCGAGCTCGCTGCACAATTTGGCCTCACGAAGCGCGACTTCGTCTTCGATCCGTTCGCGGGATGCGGTACGACACTGCTGACATGCAAAGAGTTCGGAATTCGCGCAGCCGGAATTGACGTTCTTCCAACGTCGGCATTCGTCGCAAAGGTAAAACTATTCGATTGGGCAGATCTCGACGAGTTGTTGCGCGCAGTGCAACGATTAATGGACATTCCATTTCACCAGCCGTCGATAAGCTGGCCGAATGTCCGCATTATCAATCTGGCGTTCACGCCAGATGTTCAGACGCAGATCCTGTTTTTTAAAGAAGAGATCGAGAAGTTTCGACCGCGCATCCGTGACTTTCTAATGCTCGGCCTGCTGAGCATTCTGGAAACAGTAAGTCGAACGTCGAAAGACGGTCAGTTCCTGCGGCTTGTTGAGAAGCGGATTCCACCTGTTCGCGACGCTCTGCGCGCCATGCTCAGCACGATGATCAGCGATCTTTCGCAACAACAGCAAACCTTGTTCAAAGCCGGTAAGGTGCGGGTGAGCGTGTCACCCGGAGATGCACGCGACGAAAGCTGGGCCAAAAAGTACGCTGGCCGAGTCGGAGCAATCATTACGTCACCGCCATATCTAAATCGCTACGATTATTCACGGACGTATGCGTTGGAGCTGTGCCTGCTTACCGTGAAATCGCATCGCGAGATGGTGGATGTTCGTCACAGCTTGCTTCGCTCGCACGTCGAAAGCCGCGAGCATGTCGGCAAAGAGATCAAATTACCCGCTCTAGACGAGGTGTTAACGCAACTTGCGGCCAAGGATCTTAATAACAATCGATTGCCGGTCATGGTGCAGGGTTACTTTGAAGACATGAACCTGGTGATCAAGAATATGGCAACTGCTGTAAAGCAAGGGGGCCGCATTGCGTTAGTCGTTGCTAATGCTCAATTCCCGGGCGAAAACGTCCCTGTTGCCGACAAGCTGGGACTCGTCCCATCAGAAATATTTGCGCACCCGGAAGTAGTCGCGAAGAACCTAGATCTACTCAAGTATTATCGGTTGCTCGCGTGCTTGCCGGCGAAAGGCATCGCGCAGATTCGCAAGAAGTCGACGAAACTATCGCGTATCTCCGATCTTTGCGTTCTGCTGAATCAATTTTTGTCTCGTTTGGTCGTCGCAACCGGTAGCACAAACCGAGAGACGCTGTTGGGCACGATGCACGCTGAAGCAGGCAGCGAATGGCAAGGCACTTGGGTGAACAACATCGGCAAAGCTTCAGCTCTCGAATTGGAGCGAATTATAATCGACTTCGCGCATCTCAAAGGCCTGGTCGCAGTTTCGGAGGGCACCGATCCAACCCCAGATGAAGGCGTTGTAGTTCTTAAAAGCGGCACGACAATAGCCTTTGGTTCGGAACCAGATGTGGAATTTCGCAATGCGAAGAAGGAACTCGTTTGCGTGATTGAAATTAAGGGCAGTGCTGACAAAGCAGGGGCACAAACGCGGCTAGGGGAGACTAAGAAGTCATTCACGAAAGCGAAGCAAGAGAATGCGCGCTGTCATACAATCTTCCTGCCGAGCGTCAGCACAGCGGCTGTGAAAAAGCAGCTCGAGACCGAGCGCGACATAGACCAGGTCTTCGATTTGCTTGATATTTTCCGAGACGCGAAGAAACGCAGAGCCTTTCTGATCGAGCTTTTTAGGTATCGACTCCGTGAAAAAGTCTAGCGCGAACTGATACCGTGCGCGAAATGGACGTTGCCGATTGGGCATCACTCAGCGACGAGGAACTTCTCGAACGCCGCATCTCCGCGCTCGGCTTGCGGCTTGAGGGCACGCCACTCGAACCGCTTATCCGGCAACTCTACGACGAGTTGTCGGCCAAGGGACTCGCGTTTCATCCGCCGTGTCACGTCGGCGATGAATGGTTCGTGCCGATCGGCATCCCGGCGATCTTCGTCCCGTTTTTTCTCGTGCATGAGCGGCTACGGGCGCTAGAGCGCACTATGATGCTCGAAGTCGAGGGCGGAACGAAAGAGTGGTTTATGAAACTGATGCGGCACGAGGCGGGACACGCCTACACCTACGCCTACCAGCTTACCCGTAAGAAAAAGTGGCGGCAGATTTTCGGGCCGACGTCGCGCGAGGAGACGCCGGATACCTACCGGCCGCGCCCGTTCAGCCGCAGTTACGTGATGCATCTCGAGGATTGGTACGCTCAGAGCCATCCAGATGAAGATTTCGCGGAGACTTTCGCGGTTTGGCTCACTCCGGGACTTGACTGGCGCAAGCGTTACTCTGGATGGCGGGCGCTCCAAAAACTCGAATACGTCGATGAATTGATGAAATCCTTGGCGGGAAAATCACCGTCGCATATGCCGGAGTATCGCATCGCCGATTATGATTTCCTGAACGTCAAGCTCAAAACTTATTATGCGCGCAAACGAAAACTTTACGCGGACACGTATCCGGATTTCTACGATGCAGATCTGCGGCAGCTTTTCGCCGCACCAGCTGGGATTAAAGCGAGTTCGTATCTGCGACGACGGCGGCGACGACTGTTGAACTCGGTGTGCCAGTGGACCAACGAGAAAAAGTTCAGTGTGAACAGATTGCTCGCGCGACTGATCGAACGCTCCGACCAGCTGGGACTCCATGTGCACAACGACGATCCGCAGCAGGATTTTCGCGTCTCGGCTTTCATTACCACGCTGGTGATGAATTATCTTTTCACCGGCAAATTCAAGCGCACCAAATGACCAGGTGCATTGTCATCTCGGACGCAAGTCGAGACGTCCCTGAGTTTGCCTTAGAATAAATTGAGAGATTCCTCGACATCGCTCGGAATGACAAAACCAACGAAATAGCGTGAAAAAGAAACTCAAAGTCCTCGTGCTTTTCGACGGCACAAGTCCCACCAGCCTCGATCAGGACTTCAGTAAGGAGATGAAAACGAAGGATTGGAAAACCGAGGCGGACGTCATGGCTGCGCTCGGCGTGCTCGGCCATACGGCAGAGCATCTCGCCATCTTTGACGATGTCGATCTTCTCCGGCAAAAGCTCGAGACATTCGCGCCGGATGTTCTTTTCAACCTCGTCGAGCAATTTAGGAACAACCCCGGGTTCGATCAGAACATCGTTTCATTTTTCGAAATGCAAGGGCGGCCCTTTACTGGCTGCGGCTCAACCGGCCTCACGCTTTGCAAGCACAAAGGAATTTCAAAAAAGATTCTGCATTATCACGGAATCCATGTGCCCCATTTCGTCGTCGTTCCGCGTGGCCAGCGCATCGGGCGACCGAAGCAGCTCAAGTTTCCGATCCTGGTAAAGCCCGTAAAAGAAGAAGCGTCGTACGGCATTTCGCAGGCGTCTTTCGTCGAGACCGACGACGATTTCCGTGAGCGGGTCGGTTTTATTCACGAGAAATACAACAGCGACGCCATCGCAGAGGAATATATCGAGGGACGTGAACTTTATGTGAGTCTGATGGGCAACGTGAAGTTGACAGTGTTCCCGATTCGCGAGCTGGTCTTCCGTGAAGTGCGGCCGAACGAACCAAAGATCGCCACCTACAGCGCGAAATGGGATGACGAATATCGCAAACGCTGGGGCTTGGAGAACCAGTTCGCCGAAGATCTCGATCCGGCGCTTGTCACCGACATCCAAGAGAGGTGTAAAGAGATTTATCGTTTGCTGACAATCGATGGCTACGCGCGCATAGATCTTCGACTGACGCCCGACAACAAACTCTTTTTCATCGAGGCGAACCCGAATCCGATCCTCGCAGACGACGAGGACTTCGCGCTGTCAGCGGCAAAGGCTGGCTTTCTGTATCCGCAACTGATTGACCGGATCGCGCGGCAAGGGATGAAAACGCTTCGCGATTGATCCTGAAAGCATTCGGGACTTACAACCACTTTTTTACACGCGGCCAAAATTCTTGCACGCTTGCCTTCAAATCGCGGCAGAGAAAAACGTGCATTCGCCGCTCGAACGGCATCGCCCTCGGACTGCTGACGATTTGTCCCAAATCTTGGACCGAGGCGAATAGCTCGCGCTCGTCCTCGTCGTTTGTGTCGAGCACCAAAACAACTTCGCCGGTCCAATCGCGCGGTCCCCAGAGAAAATAATTCTGATGCCCGGAAATCGCCGGCGGCAAGCCAAGCTTCGGGCCAAAAAAATCGATCGCTCCAGCCTCGCCGTAGTTTTGGCAGAATATGGCGGCGCGTTCCCGATCCTCGGGCCGCAAGTGATGATAAACGTGCGCAACCGATCCGACCATTTGTTCCGAGCCAAACTGGTCGGCGAAAACCTGCGGCAGCGCCGCGGTATGTGACGTCTCCGTGCGGGGCGGTTGTAGATGGATCGCTCGCATGTATGCGATAAGTTCGTCGGGTGGCAAAATCGGCAGGGCCAAGGGCGCAAATAACGCCCCCGTGACAAGGATCACGCCGAGCGACACCGGTTTGAGCCATTTAAGGCGGGCGGCGAAAACCTGCTCTACGGCCACGCTTCCCGCTGCGAAGAGCATCGGATACGCAGGCGCGAGGTAATAGCTTTTGCCATGTAAAACAATGAACTCGGCCAGCGTGACCAGATATATGATTCCGAGGGCGCAGTGGCGCCGGCCGTCGCGTGAACCGAACAACCACAATAGCCCGGCGAGCCATAGCGGGAATGTTCCAGGATTCATGAGAACAACCTGCTGCACAATGAATTGTGCCGGGCTGAGCGGGACGTTTTTGTTGCTGTGAGCGATGTTGCTCAGCAGTTCGTACGTGGGCCAGTGATGACGGGCTTGCCATAGAATGTTGGGCAACGCAATGGCAAACGCGATTAGGCCGCCGAGCCAGATCCATTTTCCCGCGAAATAGCGGCGCTCAGGCGTCAGTAGGAGCGCAACGAAAATACCAGCGGCGAAAAACGCCGTAGAATGTTTGTTTTCCAGACTAAGCCCCAGTAGCGCACCCAGCCAAAGCCAAAGCGTCGGTGAGCCACCGTTAACAATCCGGACAAAGAGATAAATGCATCCCGTCCAGAAGAGCGGCTCAAACGCGTTCATGGAAAAAAAATTGCCAACAGCCAGGTTGAATAGCGCGAAGAGTGAGGCCGCGCAGCTAAGCGCGACCGCCCATTCGCGTCCGCCCAGTTCCCGCACGATCGCGCCTGTGAGTGCAACAGTCGCCGCGCCCGCCAGTGCAGGGAGCAGGCGAATCGCAAACAGCGAATCGCCTAGCAGGATTTCGCTCAATCGTAGAAGCAAGATCGACAGCGGCGGCTGATCGACGTATCCACAAGCGAGATGTCGCCCGCACGCAATGTAATAGAGCTCGTCGCGAAAATAACCGTAGCGCCCGTTTGTGATTATGTGGACGAGCAGCGCTACCGCACTTAAGAAAACCATTAGCGCTAATTCGGCGCCGAAGCGTCTCTCATTCACTGCCGGAATTGAATCGCGCATTGGTGAAAAGAAATCCTTTGGACTCGGCAGATTGGGACGGGCCCAGTGTCGTGTAACGGTTTATTCTTTACAATCTTGCGGCGGTCATTTTCGCACGGGTTTCATTTTCGGCTAAACTGAGATATGAGCGTGCAGGTTTATGGATGTAATCATGTCGTTATCGAGGTGGACGACATCAAGAAGGCGGTGGCGTTTTACAAAGACGTTTTCAATCTCGAGCTGATGAGCGGCGGCGAGGGCGATGCCTTCTTCAAGTTAGGCGAGCACCAGTTCCTCGCGATTTTCGAAGTGGAACAAGTGCAACGGGCGAACATGAGGCATTTCGGGATCATGGTTCGCGATGAAGCGCAGCTGGCCGAAGTTCGCAAGAAACTCACGGAAAAATACAAACTGAAGCTGGAGCCGCCGTTCCGCTGCGATTTTCGCGATCCCTGGGGCAACCGCATTCAGGTTGTCGATCTTCACGACGAATCGCTTGTCTGGCTTTTGCCTTATGCGGAGGTGCAGAAGGCGGGATTAAATTCGATGCGAAGTGATCGATGCAGCGCAAGCCACCGCCTTGCGTATCTGTAAATCACAAGCAAGATGCTGCCTCAGGAAACAATGATTTCATTCATCATTCCAGCGTACAATGAGGAGCTGGAGCTCTCCGCAACAATCGCCGCGATTCACGGTGCGGCTTCTGGCACTGCGCAGCCGTGCGAAGTGATCGTAGCTGACGATGCGTCGACCGACGCGACGCCAGAGATCGCCTCGCATGCCGGTGCGAAAGTCATCCGAATCAATCGACGCCAAATCGCGGCCGCCCGGAACGCAGGCGCGCGGGCTGCGCAGGGGGAATATCTGTTCTTCGTCGACGCCGATACGCGGATCAACCGGTCGCACATTACGCAAGCGATCGCCGCTCTGGAAGCCGGTTACTCGGGTGGCGTCGCTCGCGTGGCGGTCGATGGATTCGTTCCTCTCTGGGGACGCATTCTCTTGCGCGCGTTTTGTGCGCTTTACTTTGGGCTCAATCTCGGCGCAGGCGCTTTTCTTTTCACCACGCGACGCAACTTCGAAGAAATCGGCGGCTTCGATGAGCAATACTTTGTCGGCGAAGAAGTTTATTTTAGCCTCGCATTGAGGAAGCTTGGACGCTTCAAGGTGCTGCGGGAACCCATCCTCACTTCCGGCCGGAAATTGCGCATGTACCCGGCGAAACAAATTTTTAGCAACTTCTTCAGTGTGATCATCGGAGGACGACGTGTGGCGCGCTCGCGCGCGAGACTGCGCCTCTGGTACGACGGCAAACGCGAAAAGCATGCGGCATAAGGATGCAACGGATGCCGCAGGAGTGGCTACGATGCACGGTTGCTAAAACAGGTTCTTCGCCTAAAGTAGGCGCTTCGTTATGGCAGAGAGCAACGAAACGCTAGGTCTTAAGGAGTTCCAATTGCACGACAAAGACACCGGCAGCGCGGATGTGCAGGTCGCACTTCTCACACGCCGGATCGAGCATTTGACCGAACACCTCAAGACCAACCTTAAAGATCACTCCTCGCGCCGCGGCTTGCTTAAAATGGTCGCGCAACGCCGGAGCTTGCTCGATTATTTGAGCAAAACAAAAGCCGATCGTTATAAACAGCTGATCGATAAACTGAACCTGCGCAAATAAGCGTTCGTGAAGTTCGTGTTCAATTGTTTAACTGCTCAAAGCCAGAGGTAAATTAGAAAACAACATAATCAGCAGTCCAGGCCGCAGTAACACCTTGGATTTTAGGTTTTAGTCCCGCAGTAACGGGGTTAAAACCTACAGTCAGGGTGACCGGCCTGGAACTCGCACATCCAGGAAAAGTACAATGCAACAGAAGGTCACGGCCCAAATCGGGGCCAATCAAATCTCTATCGAAACCGGCAGAATAGCCAGACTCGCCGACGGGGCAGTCGTCGTCTCATGCGGCGATACTATGGTGCTGGCCAGTGCCGTCTCGGCTCCAATTATCAAGGAAGGTCAGGATTATTTCCCGCTCACGGTCGATTATCGCGAAAAGGCGGCAGCCGTGGGGAAATTTCCCGGTGGCTATTTCAAGCGTGAAGGCCGGCCAACGGAAAAGGAAACGCTCACTTCGCGCATGATCGATCGGCCGCTTCGGCCGCTCTTTCCACAAGGATACTTTTACGACACTCAGATCATCTCGATCCTGCTCAGCGCCGACGGTGAAAACGATCCCGACATTCTTGCGCTCAACGGCGCATCCGCTGCGCTGTGCGTTTCGGATATTCCATTTGCCGGTCCAATCGGCGCCGTTCGCATAGGCCGAATAAACGGCCAATTCGTCGCTAACCCGACCCATACGGAGCGTGGCCAGAGCGATCTCGATCTTGTTTACGTCGGCACCGAAAACGATGTGATTATGATCGAAGGCTCGGCGAACGAACTGCCGGAAGCCGAATTCGTAAAAGCGCTCGAGTTCGCGCATGAACATGCACGCGAGATGATTCGAATTCAAAAGGAGCTGGCGGCGATGGCGGGCAAACCCAAGCGCGAGGCGCAGTTGCTCCAGGTGAACCAGGAACTGCTCGATATCGCTTATCGCGTTGCGGGTGACCGGATCGAAGGCGCACTTTGCACCGAAGGCAAGATTGCGCGCGCTAAAGCGGTCGATGCACTGCGCGACGAAGTGAAGACGGCGATCTTGGAAAAAAATCCCGAGGCCGATCCTTTTGCGATCTCGCAGGCATTCGATTATGTCCAAAAAAAGGCGTTTCGCATCAGCATTCT
>CATPBS010000331.1 GCA_955652715.1 uncultured Candidatus Udaeobacter sp. | reverse complement strand
CGAGTTTTGAAGGAATATTTTTTGTCGGAGTGCGCACCACGGGAATTTTCTGCCGGCCCACCTGCACGGCGAAAAAACCGGCGCAAGAGAATGTCGATTTCTTCGCGAGCTCGAGTGAAGCGCTGGAGAGCGGATATCGTCCCTGTTTGCGATGCCATCCGATGGAGCCAGGCAAACGTCCACCGGAACTAATCGAGCGCCTGCGTGCCGAGGTCGAGCGCGCGCCGGGCGGGCGGCTGACAGATAAGGAGCTGACGGCGATGGCGATCGATCCCTCCACCGCGCGACGACAATTCAAACGCCATTACGGCATGACCTTTCAAGCTTATCATCGTGCGCGTCGAATGGGATTGGCATTGCGCGAAGTGCGTCGCGTCGGTCGCGTGGATGAAGCGAGAAATGGCAGCGGTTTTGAATCAGAGAGCGGTTTCCGTGAAGCGTTCACCAAAATTTTTGGTGAACCACCGACCCATCTCAAGAGGGCAAGGACGCGTGGTCCGCTGTTCGCTGAACGAATCGATACGCCGCTCGGCGCGATGATCGCCGTGGCCGATGATGAAGGTTTGCGCTTGCTAGAGTTTGTCGATCGGCGAGCGACTGAACGCGAATTATCGATCCTGCGAAAGCAATTGCGAACCAACGTCGTCCCGGGTGAGCATCGCTATCTCACTGCAATGCGCCAACAGCTCGCTAATTATTTCTCCGGCAAGAACCTGGAATTTGATGTTCCGCTGGCACCGGTCGGGTCGCCGTTTCAGCTGCGCGCCTGGGAAATCTTGCAGTCAATTCCACTCGGAGAGACGCGTTCGTATTCCTGGATGGCGAAACGCCTCGGCGATGAAAATGCGCGCCGCGCTGTTGGCCGCGCGAATGGCACGAACATGATTTGCATCGTGATCCCGTGCCATCGCGTCATCCGCGCCGATGGCACGCTCTGTGGTTACGGCGGCGGATT
Source organism: uncultured Candidatus Udaeobacter sp. (assembly GCA_955652715.1). Lineage (GTDB taxonomy): Bacteria > Verrucomicrobiota > Verrucomicrobiia > Chthoniobacterales > UBA10450 > Udaeobacter. The sequence continues at coordinate 2,877 of CATPBS010000331.1, read as the reverse complement.
ATGGCGCAAGAAATGGCTGCTCGATCACGAGCGACGCTACGCGCGCAAAAGCTAGTAGTGAGAAGCAGGAAGTCGCTACGAATTACTTCTCACCAATCGCGTCTCACTGTCCGTAACAAAGCGCGCCCGGGGTGACTCGAACACCCGACCCACGGATTAGAAATCCGTTGCTCTATCCGGCTGAGCTACGGGCGCAGAATTAGCAGAGACATATACCGCGTTTCGCGACGAATAAAAGGACTGCGGTTTACGCGATTTCTACTTCCTTTTTCGAGATAAGCATCAGATGCAAGACCCAGCGGCACGAATACTTTTTCGGATCTTGCGCGAGCGCGACTTGCAGCTTTTGCGAGAAGACGTCAATCACGTGTTGTCGGCTCTCTGGCGTACGCTTATCGCTCAGATTCACGAACAGGCACGGTTCGTATGCCGCTTTGAAAAATCCAGTGTATGCTTCCGCGAAGAGTTGGGCATCACCATCCAGTTGAAACTGCTCTAAATAAACGTCGGGGAGCGCGAGCTCTTGAAAATCATCGAGTGAAAGAGCTGCACCTTGAGGAAAATTCGAGTCGGACATAAATGGCTCTTTCCACTCTTGTGCGGTGCGATAATAGGTAGGAATCGCCATTTCTTCGTACTCCTTCGGGTATAGCGTCCCATCTTTGACCAATTGCTGGAGAATGTGATTCGCGAGATCGGTCAAACCTTCCGCGCCGCTGTTGCCTTGTGCGTCTGCGCCGCTGCCAATGATGAGAAGCTGCGCCGATGGTTGCATTTCCAGCGCGCGGTATTGTAAAAATGCATGCCAGTCTGCCTTGGCTTGTGCGGCCCAAGTGCTGCGCACTTCTCCGGTCGCGCGTGCCGACCAGATTTCATCTGGGATATTGCACGGCCTCCGGCTGAGCCAATGTTCGGTGATCGCCGAATAGCCGAACGCGATGTGTTTCGGCGGAAAGATCTGTTGATAAATCGAGGTACCGCTCGCGAAACAAAAAACGTCGCGCTCGCCGGCGAGGTAACTGTCGGGTGAAAAGAGAACCGTTTGAAAGAGCGTGCTCCAATCATTTGTCGGCAAATCGGTGTGTGTAACGGAGATTGGAATCGTCGCTCTGTCAGATTTGGCAACGAGCGTCTTAATTTGGGCGACCGCCGTTTTCATCGGCAAAAGCGAATTCTGCCCCTGCGCGGAGCCGTAATCAGCAATTCGGAACTCACCGCCAATCTGGCCGAGATCAATCCGATTGATCGCTTCGACGATCAGCGGCAGCCCATACGTATTTGCTTTCGCCTGCTCGTGCGAATGTCTGTTATAAAAGCCGTGACCGAGCATGTGCTCTTCACCGCGCGACACCGATACGCTCTCTGTTGATTGAGTCATATGCTTTTATTTTCGGAAAATGATGATCATTGCAATGGCTTCGCAAGCAAAGCGCATTTGCTGTGTTCTCGTCCTTGGGCAATTCGTGCGGAGTAAGATTGACGCATTGCCGCAGGTTTGATAAACGCTGGTGCGTAGACGGCCGCGTTTGCACGCCATGGCGAAAGAGACTTCATCGCGCAATTCGTCACTGCCGTTGCATGAAGTATTGGAAGCTGAGTTTATCGCTTTGCACGGGGAAGTTCCGCCGAATTATCCGAGCTCAAGCGAAGGCGAGACCCGGCTAAAAGCATTGTGGGCAGCGGTTCATGGGCTGAAGGAAAAACGCTCGGCGCTTTGCATATCCGGCGGCGGCATCCGCAGCGCCACCTTCGGATTAGGCATTTTGCAGGGCCTGGCGCGCTGCGGCTTGCTCGACAAATTTCACTATCTTTCGACGGTCTCGGGCGGCGGATACATTGGCAGTTGGCTGAGCGCGTGGATCAAGAATGATCCGGACGGCACTCGCGGCGTGGTCACGGAACTAAGACGCCGGCCAGATTCTACTCTTGGACCCGAGTCGCGGCCGGTCCTGCATCTTCGCGAATTCAGCAATTATCTGGCGCCCAGAACCGGGCTGACCTCAGTGGATTTCTGGACCCTCATCGCCACTTTCATCCGTAACATATTCCTGAACTGGCTGGTGCTGATCTCGTTGCTGGCATTCGCGATGATGATCCCCAGATTGGGCCTGGTGGCAATCAACTTGCAGCCCGACTGGTCAGGGTTATCAACACTTTATTCGTGGGAACTGTTGACCAATAGCTCGCCTCCGGACTGGAATGTCTGGGAGAATTCCTTTAAGCAGCCATGGAACATAGCTCTGGTAGTTTTGCTCGCAGTCGGCTTCGTATTGATTGCGATCGCGATGGCCTACGCCATTATCGATGTCCCTTCCACGGGTAACGCGCGACTACCACAACGCCGTTTCTTAATATACCGCCAACTTCCATTGCTCATTGCCTCCCTCATTTTGACAGAATGGTGGGCTTTGTTCCGCAGCGTTCATGGCGATGAACCGTTTCGACCTAGCGATTGGTTGGTCAAGTTTGTCGCTTTCATGCTCGCAAGCTACTTAGTCGGCGAGTTGCTTGCGACAGTTGTTCGTTCATTTCGTAAGCACGAGCAAAAGGCATGGCCCGATCGCGTTTCACGATTTGCTGTGATCGTTGTCAGCGCGGCGTTTGCCGGCCTTTGCTTGTGGGGAATGGCGACCCGAATGTTTCTGAACCACGACAAAACTGAATTCAAACTGCGACGCGACTGGGAGGCGACGTTCGTCCCCGGTCAGCAACAAACGATCATTCCATCTGGCGTCGAGGGCGGCATTACGCAGATCGTTGAGGGCAGTTACACCGTTGCCACCCCTCAATTTCCGGCGCGTATCGCGGAGAAGGACCGTGATGCCTTGGAACTGCATCCGGCGCCCGACGAGCAAACTCAGTCCACAAAATTTAGAT
>CATPBS010000330.1 GCA_955652715.1 uncultured Candidatus Udaeobacter sp. | reverse complement strand
TCTTTTCCATTAGCGGCTCGGACTTTGTTGAAATGTTTGTCGGCGTCGGCGCAAGCCGTGTCCGCGACATGTTCGAGCAGGGCAAGAAATCCGCGCCCTGCATTATCTTTATCGACGAGATCGACGCCGTAGGGCGTCACCGCGGTCATGGCGTGGGCGGCGGCCACGACGAACGGGAACAAACATTGAATGCGTTGCTCGTGGAGATGGATGGCTTCGATACGCAGGAAGGCGTGATCATCATCGCGGCCACGAACCGCCCAGACGTCCTCGACCCCGCGTTGTTGCGACCGGGACGCTTCGATCGCCAGATCACGGTCAATCTGCCTGACGTTAAGGGACGCGAAGAAATTCTGCGCGTCCACGCCAAGAAAGTGAAACTTGCAGAAGGCGTCGATCTCGCGGTGGTCGCGCGCGGCACCCCCGGTTATTCCGGCGCGGAACTCGCCAATGTGATCAACGAAGCGGCGTTGCTCGCGGCGCGCCGTGGATTAAAGGGAATCACGCTCGCCGAACTCGAAGAAGCGCGCGACAAAGTTCGATGGGGCAAGGAGCGTCGAAGCCTTGCGCTCAGCGAAAAAGAAAAGCAGAACACCGCGTATCACGAAGCGGGTCACGCGCTGTTGCTCGAACTTCTCCCGCACACCGAGCCGCTTCATAAGGTGACAATCATTCCACGCGGTCCTTCGCTCGGATCGACGATGTGGTTGCCCGAGGAAGACAAATATACCAATCGCAAAAAGGAATTGCTTGCCGGCCTGGCAGTCAGTATGGGCGGCCGCGTTGCGGAGGAAATTATCTTTGGCGACATCACAAACGGCGCGCGCGGCGACATCAAAAAGGCTACGGCGATCGCGCGGCCGATGGTTTGCGAATGGGGCATGAGCGAGATAATGGGCATGGTCGAATATGGCCAGCACGAAGATTATGTTTTCCTCGGGCGCGACATTTCGCGCGCGCGCGATTACAGCGAAGCGACTGCTGAGCAGATCGACCAGGAAGTAAAAAAACTACTCGATGACGCGTATCAACTGGCGAAGACAACGCTCATTGCGAATCGCAACACGCTCGAAGTAATCGCCAAAGCACTGCTGGAATTTGAAACGCTCGACGGCTCGCAACTCAAAGAGATCGTCGAGCACGGCCGCCTGATTAATCCGCCGCCAGGCATTTCTCCGCCGCCCGGCAGAAAAATGCCACCGGAAAAACCGCCTAAACAAGTTGTAGCCGTGCCCGACGTCACACCGCCTCTCCTCGGCGGCGCGCCGGCGTAACAGACGGGTTGAGAGTTTGTGGTTGAGAGTTGAGACCCGAGAGCTGAGAGTTAGGTCTCGGACAATGACCTGCGCAATCCGCTGAGCATCTTGCTCTGTTTTTCAGCCGCCGTGTAGATTCGACTGTAGTCGTTTTGCGTGATCATTTTCCGCCGAAGCGCGATGGTAGTTTGCGAAACAACCTCGAACAGAGATCCCGTTGCGATTTCTACAAACCGCGCGAAATCGATGCGCGATACACGCGAGCTCCCTTCCGCCAGATTGGATGAAATAGAAACGGCTGCGCGCCGCATCTGATTGGTCAATCCAAAACGCTCCTCGCCCGGAAAATCGCCGGTCACGTCATACACCAGATCAGCAAACTGAATCGCTTCCTGCCAGACATCGAGTTTTTCAAAATTAAACATTCCGCTCTTATAAGTCCCTCAACTCTCAACCATCAACCCTCAACGATGATCGTGGTAGCGCACGCGCTGCCGCGATCACGAACTTTTAGTCCAACGGACTCTTGACGCGGATCCCCGGTCTGTTGAGCACGTGTGTGTAGATCATCGTCGTGCTCACGTCCTTGTGGCCTAACAACTCCTGCACCGTGCGAATGTCGTAGCCGCGCGTGAGCAAATGCGTAGCAAAGGAATGCCGCAGGCTGTGGCAGTTGGCGCGTTTGACGATTCCGGCCGCATCCACCGCCCGCTTCAATGCGCTCTGCAAAATTCCTTCCGCGACGTGATGGCGCTGTCGTTTTCCGCTGCGTGGATCGATCGACAGGCGCGAGGAGGGAAAAACATATTGCCATGCCCACTCGCGCGCCGCGTTTGGGAACTTCCGCCCGATGGCAAATGGCAAGTTCACCCGCCCGAATCCATCGTCCAGGTCCTGCTCGTGCTGCGATTTGATTCGCACGAGATGACGTTGCAAAGGCTGCGCAAGGTTTAACGGCAACATCGTTCTGCGATCTTTCCCGCCTTTGCCATCGCGCACCGTGATTTGCGCAAGCTCGAAATCAATGTCTTTAACTCGCAGCCTTACACATTCCATCAAGCGCAGCCCGCTGCCATACAGCAGACCAGCCATCAGCTTGGGCGTGCCGTGAAGATGCGCAAAAACGCGTTTCACTTCCGCGCGCGAGAGGACCACCGGCAGCTTCGGCGGTTTCTTTGCGCGCTCCACTTTCTCAAGCCAGCCGATTTCATGCTTTAGCACTTCTTTGTATAGAAAGAGTAAGGCGCTCAGCGCCTGGTTTTGGGTTGAGGGCGCCACGTTCAAATCGCGCGCAAGGTGAGTGAGAAATTCCGCCACCTCCTCCTCCGCCATTTCGGATGGATGGCGTTTATCGTGGTAAAGAATGAAGCGCTTAATCCAATCGACGTATGCCTGCTCGGTGCGAAGACTATAATGCTTGCGCCGGATGACGTCACGAACCTGATCGAGCAGTTTTGGTTTGTTTGCCTTTGGGCGATTGGCTACACTTGCTGGCATGAACGCGATTGTGGGTTGCCAGCGGAAAAAGACAAGCCGGATTAGACCCGGAACCTGGATATTTCCCTTGAAACGCCCAACAATTGGTCCGAATTCTCGTTAGATTGCTGTAGCCCCATGTCGCATCAAGCTGTTCGCAAGTTCTTCCGCAGCCTCGACAAATCGGAGGATTTGCGTCGGCAATACAAATTGCTGACCCGTGGCTTTTTCGAATACCGTCCCGCTAAGATTGTGGCCTTTGCCGCCTCTCAGGGATATCACTTCACGCGCGAAGAATTGGAATTTGTCCGACTCACCAACGAGAAAGAATATCAGTACGCCATGTTTAAGCTGGCGGGCCGCGAGCCAGAGTATTACGACGTTCCAGACTTTGAGCCGACAGAGCTTCCTCACCCACCTGCGGCACCGGAGGTCTTCTATTCTACGCACGGCAGACAAGTCGGTTGAGCCATGCTCACGACGATCAATACTATTTCATGCTAGCGCAGTGGGGGATCGACCAGGGCGACTCAAACTGCTTAGTACACGCTCAGTTGCTTTTGCACCATCTGCATCATCGTCGATCGCTGAAGCAACACGCCGCTATTTTAGCACGCGAACAGAAGATAAGTCACGAAGCGCGTCAAGTTGAGCGCAGGTTCTTAATCAAGGAAAAAGTGTATAGCTCACCTTTGTTCCAGCCCCCGACATTTTTGCCGTCCGGGAGTTTGGAGTTGGCGCGTCTCTGAGGACTGAGCGCGGAGTTTTTGAGCGGAGACGGTTAGTTAGACTGACGTAATGCGGCCACTTGTAGTGTGACGTGTCGGTTCCTCCATGCAGGTTCTTGGGACTTGTAGTAGTCCATGGTCATGATGGGGAAGAGAGCAACTTGGTTTGCACCCGGCGCCACCATTCACGC
>CATPBS010000329.1 GCA_955652715.1 uncultured Candidatus Udaeobacter sp. | reverse complement strand
TTTCTCTTCACAGCAGTCATACGCTCGGCACGCTCGCGAGAAACCAAGATGGGGCAGAAAGGAAAATAAATTAATGAAACCCCAAAATTTAACTCTGCTTCTGATCCCGTTTGTCTCCCTTTGCCTTTGGTCAAGCGCTCAAGCCGTCAGTCCGGCGCCCGATGGAGGCTACCCTGGAGGCAATACGGCGGAGGGGGTGCAAGCCCTTTTTAGTCGCACTACCGGTCAATACAACGCGGCGCTTGGTTTCCTCTCGCTGAGGAACCTCACCACCGCCACCCTCAACACCAGTGTTGGCGCCGGTGCGCTCGCCCTGAACCATGGGGACGAAAATACGGCCAGCGGGGCTGGAGCGCTTATCGACAACACCACCGGCGCGCAAAACACTGCCAATGGGACGTTCGCGCTTCTCTTCAATACGACAGGCTCGAACAATACCGCGGTCGGTGATCGCGCCCTGCAAAACAATACAACAGGCGGTTCCAACATCGCCGTGGGGTTCCAAGCCGGCCTCAATGTTACGACAGGCAGCAATAACATCGACATCAACAATACAGGTGTTGCTGGCGAATCGAATACCATCCGCATCGGGGGCACCCACACTAAAACCTTCATCGCGGGCATTCGTGGGGCCACCACAGGAATCCTCGATGCGTTGCCGGTCCTTATAGATTCTGCCGGCCAGATGGGCACAATCATCTCATCGGAGCGGTTCAAGAAAAACATTCAGCCAATGGATCAGGCCAGTGAAGCTGTCCTGGCGCTTAAGCCGGTGAAATTTTCTTACAAGAGCGACGATACAAACAGGCCGCAATTTGGTCTCATCGCTGAACAGGTAGTAAAGGTAGATCCAGACCTCGTGGTGCGTGATGATAAAGGCGAAATCTATAGTGTGCGGTATGACGCAATGAACGCCATGTTGCTCAATGAGTTCCTGAAAGAACATCGCAAGATGCAGGAAATGGAGAAGGCCCTCGGGGTCCTCACAGCGCAACTCAAGGAACAAGCTGCGCAAATCCAGAAGGTGACCGCGCGACTTGAGGTCGATAAATCGATGCCGGACCTGGTCGCCAATAAACCCTAAATATTCTCTAACCAAAACTGTGGCCATGAAAAACTGCCCGCCGCCCATACGGTGGGCGCCCTCCGGACGGGGCAGCAATGCGTCGGACTCTCGGGCTGGGACCCGCTGTATCGAACTGCGAATACATTCGGCAGAGCGCAGCAACAACGCAGTGATCTTATGCAGGATTGCCAACTCGGGAGGGCAACTTAAGATAAGCTGTCCCGGTGGATCGCTATCTCCTCATTGTCTCCACGATCTGCTTTCTTGCAGCAGTCGTGCGTACCGGCCTCGCTCTGCGGTCCGGCGTTTTTCGGCCAGGAAAATTTAGTTTTTTCACGATCGGACTGGGCTTTATTTTTCAAACGGCCTTTTTGTCGATACGCGGTCATGCTCTGGGGCGCTGCCCACTCACGAACTTATTTGAGGTTTTTATCTTTCTCGCCTGGTCGGTAGCGGCGATCTACATGCTTGTCGGCCCGGTTTATCGCCTCTCGCTCATGGGCGCCTTCACCGCACCACTGGTGGTCGCGCTGCAAGGCTTTGCGCTCATTGCACCAATCGACATTCGTCATCCAGTGAAGTTGCCGGCAAATGCCTGGCTCGAATTTCACGCATCGATTTCTCTGGTGGCTTATGGAGCGTTCGCGCTAGCTTGCATTGCCGGCGTGATGTATCTGGTGCAGGAACGTCAGCTCAAGACACATCAGCTCCATTCGATTTTCTATCATCTGCCGCCGCTGACTGACCTTTTTGCTGCCATCACCCGGCTGCTTTGGTGGGGCTTCGCGCTCTACACGTTAGGCATTCTTACCGGTTTTTTTACCGGCCATCCATTGCCTCGCATCCAAGTTGTGGCCGCTATTGGAGTCTGGCTCCTTTACGCGGCGATTTTGCAAGGCCGCCATCTTCGATGGCTCGCCCCAAAACGCGTGGCCGCATTATGCATCATCGGTTTTAGTGCCGCCGTGACGCTTCTCTGGGGAATCACATTCACCGCGGAAATGCATCCGCTACCATGAATCTTTTCTGCATCGGTTTGAGCCATCACACAGCCAATGTGGCAACGCGGGAGCAGTTCGCGGGTGACGCAACGGCTGAATCAATCGTGCGCGAAGCCGGTTGTGCCGAAGCATTGTTCCTGACGACGTGTAACCGCGTGGAGGTTTACGCTGTTTCGAATAAACGCGTTTCCACCGATGAAATTGCGCATTGTCTTACGCGAAAGATTGACAATGATCCTCACGATTACGCGCCTCCGTTTTATCGGTACGAGGCCGAAAAGTGCGTACAGCATCTTTTCCGCGTCGCCTCCGGACTCGACTCCATGGTTGTCGGCGAAAGCGAGATACTCGGGCAGGCAAAAAAAGCATACGAGCTTGCCAGAAAATCAGGAGCAACCGGCCCCTATTTGCATCGTTTATTTCAGCGCGCTTTTCGCGTGGCGAAGCAAGTGCGCACGCACACTGAGATTGCTCGCGGCGCGGTATCCGTCGGCTCGGTCGCTGTGGATTTAGCACAAAGAATTTTTGGGAAATTAAGCGATTGCAAAGTGCTCGTCCTCGGCGCAGGTGAAACCAGCGAACGTACAGCGCGTGCGCTTATTTCCCGTGGCGTCAGCGATCTTCGCGTGAGCAATCGCTCGATAGATCGCGCATGCGAGCTGGCACAGGCGGTAGGCGGCCGTGCCGTTCCGTTCGACGAATGGGCGGTGCAATGCCAAGAGATCGATATCCTGATTACATCAACAGCCTCGGAAACACCGTTGCTAACGCCGGACAAACTCGCGCTGATGCTGCGCGAGCGTTTGGATCGTCCACTTTTCATCATCGACATCGCTGTGCCTCGTGACGTCGATCCTTGTGTAAATGAAATGGAAGGGGTTTATCTTTACGACATCGATTCGATACGATCTGTCGCGGAGCAATCGCTCACCCTTAGACGCCAGCAGGTCGCCGCAGCGGAGGCGATCATTGCGGAACATGTCACGGATTTCGTCGATGCAATTTCCCGAGGATCGAATCGCGCTCGGCAAACTGCGGAACATCCCTCGCTTGGCGATTCGCTGCGTCCGTCGGAATTGTAGCAGCGGTCTATGACCGCCGAAGATCAAAAGCAGCGCCGGCGTCGCCTTGAGTTACTGTTCGTGCGATCGCCAATCTATTTCGTAACAGCATGTACAGAGGCGCGGCGAAAGCTCCTTTCGAACGCCGTAGTGCATGAAACCTTTCTGCACTTTGCCCAACAAGGTCCTCAGCATGGCGCGTGGGTCGGGGCGTATGTGATCATGCCAGATCACTTCCATCTGTTTGTGGCAACTGATGACGAGAAGATCACCCTGTCCGAATGGATGAAGTCATTGAAGAATGCCATCTCGAAAACTCTGCGCTTGAGTGGAGTAGACGCGCCTCATTGGCAGAAGACGTTTTTTGATCACTTGCTCCGGAGCGCCGAATCGTATTCAAAAAAATGGAGCTACGTTCGGGAGAATCCCCTGCGGGCGGGACTTGTCCAAAAAACGGAGGAGTGGCCATTTATGGGTGAGGTCTTTCGGTTAGAATATCGCTCGGGATAATGCGTTATCGGCGGTCACAGACCGCCGCTACAGAGCAGATTATGAAAACTCGAAAGGTCGTGCTGGGGACACGCGGCAGCGAACTTGCGCGCGCGCAGACTCGGTTAGTCGAGAAAGCGATTCGAAGCGCGTATCCGAATGTGACAATCAAGACCAAAGTCATCGCGACAAAAGGCGACAAAGCCAGAGCTCTCGATCCTCACGCAGGACGAAAAGGATTGTTCACGGCGGAAATCGAGCGCGCGCTTCTCGCCGGAGACGTAGATATTGCGGTTCATAGCGCGAAGGACTTGCCGAGTGAAACGAGCCCGGGTGCAGAAATCGCAGCAGTTCTTCCCCGCGCGTCGATGAATGACGTGCTGGTTTCAAAGCATCCGGGCGGTCTCGCTTCCCTCCCAAGGGGCGCGACAGTGGCAACCAGCAGTGTGCGCAGAAAGCATCAGCTGCTCTGGAAACGTGCGGACCTCAACGTCGTCGATCTTCGTGGTAACGTGCCGACGCGGCTGCGAAAATTGGGCGAACACGAATGGACCGCGATCGTATTAGCTCGCGCGGGTCTTGAACGCCTGAGCCTGTCGCCAATTCGTACCGAAATCAGCTTTGAAGGCCGGCGATTTGTGCTTGAGATCCTTCCACACGAAATCTTTTTGCCGGCAGGCGGTCAGGGAATCATTGCCCTTCAAGTTCGGGCCGATGATCAGAGCACAAAGACAATTATCAATCTCGTAAACGATCGCGAAACGTTGCTTTGTTTGCGGGCGGAACGAGAGTTTCTACGTGGTTTGCAATGTGATTGCAATTGCCCAGTGGGCGTCCTTGCAAAAATTGATAATGGCAAGATGAAAATGCGCGCCCAGTTGTTCGTGCAAGGTGCGGTGGCGCCGCGTCAAGGTGAGGTCGAAGGCGCGCCCGATGATCGCGAGCGCTTGGCTGCGGAGCTATTGAATCGACTGCGAGCATGAGCACGAACGCGAAACAAAAAGGAACAGTTTATCTGGTTGGTGCTGGGCCGGGCGATCTTGGTTTGGTCACATTGCGGGCAAAGGAGTGCATCGAGAACGCGGATGTGATCGTTTACGATCATCTCGCAAATCCGGAGATGCTCAGTTGGGTCCGAGAGGATGCAGAAATCATTTACGCTGGGAAGGAACCAGGCGAAAATCAAAAGCATTCGCTAAACCAGCAGGAGATCAACGCACTTCTGATCGAGAAAGCACGCGACGGAAAGC
>CATPBS010000328.1 GCA_955652715.1 uncultured Candidatus Udaeobacter sp. | reverse complement strand
CTAAGCCTAGACGCCTGATGTCGCGATTCCGCGCGCAAAATCTTCGGAAAATTTTTAAGGGTAGATCGGCTTCTCCGAAGACGATGGCAGACGAATTGCCAAAGGCGCAAATATCAGGCGGCAGCGCCACGGCATTTGGGCAACGCGTTGAGGACTACGCGTCCCACCTAAAAAATGATCACTGTATTGCCAACACTTACCAAGTCTTTGACCCGCGCGGCGTCCCAGTTTGCAAGGCGAATGCAACCGTGACTTGCGGCGCGGCCGATCGTCTCGGGATTGTTCGTACCGTGAATGCCGATGCCAGGTTTGTTCAAGCCCATCCAGAGAATACCGACGAGGTTGTTCGGGCCCGGCGGAAGATTGTAATAATTTTCCGTGCGCACGCCGTAGTTGAGCATCCCTTCGTCATAGCGGAACCACGGCCAAATAGTTGCGCCGAGAATCTTCCACGTGCCCACTGGCGCAGGCAGGGTTTTCGATCCCGGCGTAATCGGAAAAACGCAGACGAGTTGGTCGTGGTCAAAGACTTCCAGCAAATGCTCGTAGGTATCGACGAAAACCTTCCGAGAGGCGAACGCAGGATTTTCAGGGACTTTTCCCTCAGTGAATTTTTCCACTTCAAAGGGTAGAACGTTCGGCACTTTGAGAGTTTCCCCGGGCTGAAGGTGTTCCCAGTTTTTGCCGGGATTAAGTTTCTGAATGTACGACTCCGCGGAATGATAACGCTCCGCGATGAATTCCAGCAGTGATGTGTAGGGGAGCCATTTCAATCGCGCCTGCTCCGCGTGACCGCTCGGCACGTTGCCGATCTGTTTCAGGTCTTCTTCCTTGATTGTATACGTTGCGTAAGTGACCGGGACCTGATCGAGCATCCATTGATCGACCGCGCCGGTCTTGGGCATCGCGTGTGCGTGTTTGTACGAAATGAGCGCCTTCCGGAAGAATTCGCCCATTTTTCCGTCGATTTTACCCGGCCCGAAATCGCAGTTATCCAAAAAGATTTGCAATCGCGTGGCGGTCTCCTCGTCGTAATTCTGCAACGCAACGGGATAGATCCGCGGTGGGGGCGTACTGTTGTCCTGTGCGTACGCGAAGACGGGCGTCAAAACAAATGCCAGAGCGAGAAACACAAATTTCATCGGTGGGAAGTTATGCGCTGCGAGTCGACCCCGCGCAAACGCGATCTGCTGACGTTAAGCCACGAATAACCCGGATGACACTGATGATCTGTCGCGGCGCTTTATGAGCGCCGAAATCCTCCGACGGGCCGTCATCGACCGCCGCTACAGTTGTTGTTGGCTCTGTCTTTTAAATCCGTGCTATCTGCGTGATCCGCGGTTTTTCAGTCCCTGCTTTGAGTAACCTATCCTACCTCTGATTGGCCGCCATTTGCGACGCAGGGTTGCTCATCTCAATCTGCGCACTCACCTTCTGGATTTGGTCTGCCTGGCTTGAGCACCATGATCGCCTCGCTGGTTTTGTCCATTGGTTTGATCTCCTTTTTGAAACGCCGAGAAGAGCTGACCGTGCCGAGCTGGCCAGCGGAGTCTATCAGCACTGGTATGGCGTCGGCGTTTTGCGTTGTTACTCCGCGAATCTGGCCGATAAAGCAGCTGTTGCTCACGTTCGCACCGTCGGCGCCGATGCAAATAACGCCATCGGCCGTGGTGACATTAGTGCCGGCACCAAAGCCCAAGGCGATATTGTCGCTGCCGGTGGTGTTGTTTAAGAGCGCTTGATCAACGATAGCCGTGTTGACGCTGCCGGTGTTGCTAAATAGCGCCTCATAACCCGTGGCCGTGTTGCCGGCGCCGGTGGTGTTATTAAAGAGGGCGAACGCTCCAGAGGCTGTGTTTTGGAAGCCGGTGGTGTTACTAAAAGGGCGCGGCACCAGTGGCCGTATTTTGGTCTGCGGTGTTGGCAAGAAGCGTCCCAGCGCCCGTGGCCGTGTTGAAGCTGCCTGTGGTGTTGCTCCTGAGCGAGAGAAAACCAACCGCCGTATTGTAACCGCCGCTGGTAAGACTAAAAAGAGCGTTCTGCCCTTCTGTGGTGTTGCCCCCGGGATAGCCGCCACCCGGCGCAGGACTGACCGCGTGCGCTTTTGGCAAAAGCCCAATGCAGGCGAGCGTAAGTGTGATGAGGATTGGTGCTGTTTTTATTTTCATAGCGTGGAGCTTCGCAGGAATCCCGCCAATCTGTCGAGATCGAACCCTGCTCGCCGCTTTAACGCAGTTGAGAACTCGAACCGGCCTGCTCTATAGAGTGCGTTGCCTTCGATGAACAGATCACCCATCCTGGCATGCGCAGGAAGTCCGCTCAGGACGGCTGACGCTGCAGCACCGGTCGGAAGGCGGCCGTTGATTCTGCTGGCAAAATCCATCGCTCCTGAGTTGCGACTGCAATTGAACCTGCTCCGCCGTAGCGCGGAGAGTCGCTCGTCCAGAGCGTTTCCCATCTGTAGCCCAATGGTGGTGCGAGCAGAGGTTCTGGCGCAGGCTTTAACAGCTGTTCCTTTCCGAAATTCACCAACAGCACGCGATCATCGTTTTCTTTCGAAAAATATCTCAGAACGAAACTTGTCGGTCCGAGCACCGCGCCAT
>CATPBS010000327.1 GCA_955652715.1 uncultured Candidatus Udaeobacter sp. | reverse complement strand
TCTGCCGATGCGGCTGCAATCACGACTCCCCGGGGATCGATGATCGCGGAGCTGCCACAAAACCACAACTCATCGTCTGTACCGACGCGGTTCGACGCAATAACGTAGCTCTGATTTTCGATCGCGCGCGCCATGGTGAGCGTACGAAAGTGTTCGAGACGCGGAAATGGCCAGGCAGAAGAGACAAAAAAAACGCCGACATTCTGCTCGGTCGCCAGTTTTCGATACATCTCCGGAAAGCGAAGGTCGTAGCAGATACTGAAACCAAAATGCAGACCGCCGAGCGCAAAGCTCGTGAAGGCATCGCCCGCAGCAAAGCATGTCTGTTCTTCGACGGGCGCAACCGCATACAGATGAGTCTTGCGATATTTGGCAGGGATGTTGCCATGCGAATCGATAAGAACCTGGGAATTGTAAATCGATGAACCAGCGCGCTCCGAAACGCCGCTTACGATCGTAATCGAAAGTTTCCTGGCGGTTTCTTGAAGCGCGGGAACGAATCCACTGTTCCAATGATTGGCATGCGCTCGGATCACCGGCATCGAGTAGCCGGTGTCAATCATTTCCGGGAAAACGACCAGCTCGGCACCTGCCTCTTTGGCGAGACGAGAAAAATCGCGAACCTTAATAAGATTTGCCTCAGGATCCCCGAGCGAACACGAAATCTGAGCGACTGCAATCTTCATTCGGTCGTAAAAGGGCAGAAGTGACGGCCTAGAGCTGTCTTATAAATGGCGTTGTTCATGTTGAGCCGTTCGGCTTTGCTCAGGACAGGCTTCACGAAACATCTCTGTCTATCCTAAGGAAGATTGATCCATAAATGATCAGAGATTCTTCGCTTCGCTCAGAATGACATTCATGAGATGGCGCCTATGCTGCAATTGGTCTGCGGTAGCCGAAAAATTCGCGTTTCTTAATTATGTGCACCACTTCCGGCGGAACCATTCGCTCCCAACCGCTGTCTCCAGACTGCAATTTGGCCAGCACATCGGGCGGATGAATTCGCAAATACTCGGGATGATAATCAGTGATCTCCTGGACGTATTGATTATCGATCAAATATCGAAACAACGAGCGAAGATTGGGTGCGACTTCGATTTGTGTTGCGCTGATGATCTTACCGCTTGCCTCATCTATCATTGGATACACATAAAGTCTTAGTCCTCCTTTAAACATTCTGCCCAGTGCCTCAAGGATTCCGCCTTCCAGGTTTGTGTAATATTTTTCCTCAAAAATCTCGACCAGACTAGGCACGCCCATGACAAGGCCGATCGGTTTGTTTGTATAACGAAAGAGATATCCCGCGAGCCGATAATATTCGCGGAACTTCGAGATTAAGACCGTTCGTCCCAGCGCCCCGAGAATATCCACGCGAGCGAGGAAATCGGCATGATCAAGCTGTCCGCCCGCGAGCAGATTTTCGAGCGTCATTTCCATGAGGACGACAAGGTCTTCAGGCGACCATTCACATTGCGGCAGAAAAACGCGGCGCGCGCCATCTAGCATATCATTTGTGGCGTAGGTGACAGGTCGAAAACTCCCGCGCTCAACCAGGATCGCCTTTTTGTAGAAAACTTCAGAAGGCTGAACCGTATCGCCATCCGCCTTGAACATCACAGCATTCGTCAGACCGTGGCTGACCAACTGCAAACTCATCAATCGATTATCGACGCTTTGAAAAAGGGGCCCGGAAAATTTGATCATGTCGACTTCGATTTGCCCCGGAGCGAGATTTTCCTGAAGCGATGAAATCACTTTCTCCGGCTGGGCATGATAGAAAGCTCCATAAAGGAGATTCACTCCGATCACGCCAAGGGCTTCTTGTTGTTCGACGTTTCCTTCGTCGAGTAGCCGGACGTGGATGATAATCTCGCTAGGTTGCCCGCGTGGCTGGGATTGAAATCGCACCCCTAGCCAGCCATGCGATTCATTGCGCTCTTTGAAACTGCGCGCCGCGATCGTGTCGGCGAAAACAAAGAACGTCTTCTCGGCGCCGAATTTTCCGTCGAGCCGTTCGACGAGAAGATTATATTCGTGATCGAGCATTGTCTGGAGACGAACACGGCTGACGTAGCGGTCAGCCGGTCCATAAATCGCGTCGCTGAATGTCATGTCGTAGGCGGACATGGTCTTGGCGATCGTGCCGGCTGCGCCGCCCACGCGGAAGAATCTGCGGGCTACTTCCTGGCCGGCGCCAATTTCAGCGAAGGTCCCATACTTGGCTGTATCTAGATTGATCCGGAGGGCTTTCTCGTCGGTGGCGATTTCCATCTCTGGATTCACACAAGTTCTGTAGCGGCAATCTCCGATCTCGCAAACTTACGTTCGTTGAGCCGCGCGCGAGACGAAAGAGGCATTGCACTGCCGCACTCCAAAGCACTCGTGCGAAACTCGGCAGCGACTACAGCAGTCGCACTCGCTCGGCGTTCTTCGCTGGAATCCAGCCGCGCAGATTGTTTGGCAGCGCCGCGTAGATCCAGTCGCCGCGCGTGCTCAGAATTTTGACCTCGCTTCCGGGAGGCAACGCCAAAACGCTGTTGGCCGTGTCGGCAGTCGCCAGGCGCGCTTGCACGTTCCTGCCCGTCACAATTGCCAGTGCCTCGCCTTTGCTGCCGCGTTCGAGCGTGAAAATCGCGCACACCGCAACGGCCAATACCAGCAAGCAGCAGATCGAGATGGCGATCCGCGTGGCTGACCGGCGCCGCGCGAAAATCAATACTACAATTGTAAAAATCCCCAACCAAAAAGCCGTGGCCGCAGCGATGCTGTAATGGTTGACGCTCGCGAGTTGCAGATAGCGTTCTGGCCAGCTTGGCTGCATCTCGAGCGCGTGTGCCTCGTCGCGTGCGATCTGCAAATTCGCCGTTGCTTCGGGATGATGCCGCTCCAACGCGAGCGCGCGTTCGTAATTCAAAATCGCGCGTCCAAAGTCGCCTGTGCGGAAGTAAGCATTGCCGAGGTCGTAAAATACGTTTGCGTTCCATTGTCCGGCGCGAATTAGCGCCTCGAACCCGGAGATCGCTTCCTTGAAATGGCCTTTGGCGTATTCCTGGTTTGCCTTTACAAACTCGGCATCTGCTTGCGCCAAGACTGACAGAGTCGAGAGCGCGCAGAAAAGAAATACAATCAGGGAGGCGCGGATCTTCATTTTAGATTTTCAATCAACTCCAGCACTTCGCGGCGATTTTCCGGGGAGATCCTTGCCGGGCCGTTATGTGCTCCGCTGTATTGCCACTCGTCGCTTTGCTCGAACAAGCGGCGCAGCTGGTCGCGCGAGTCGCTGTTTAGTTTAAAAGTGTTCGCCGCAGTTTCTGCATCCACCATGTTCGGGTCGATTCCGCCGCTGCTGGATGCCAGCGCGGTTTTTACCCGAACAACTCTGGAGGCTTCTGCGTAATATTGTCGTGGTGGTGCGTCGTTGCGCCGCAATTTGTGCATCAGCTCGGCCGCTTCATGCTGCAGCGCATGGATCCGCCGCGCCTCGCGATTGTCGATTCTCGCTCTTCGAATTTTCCACACCGCAAATGAAATGAGGGCAAGCAATGGAATTGATTGGATCCCCCAGAAAACGGGCCGCGTAAAGATTGGTGCAAACGATTCCGTTGCTCGCGGTTGGTCGGTGAGCTGATACAAGATATCCCGCGGCTTTACTGTAGGTTGAATCGCTGAAGCGCCCCGGTTTGCTGTAGCCGAAGGTGGTGACGCCGGTTGACTCGCCACGAGGTTTTGCGTCGCAGCTGGACCGCCTTGGACAGTGATCGCAATTGGATCGCTGCGCAGCGATACATATTGTTCCTTCGCCGGATCGAAATAGGAGAATGCGAGCACTGGCACAGTTTCCTTCTTTTCGTTGGGCGAAAGCACTGTCTCGAAAGTTTTTGTGCCACTGAGGCCAACCTCGTCATCCTGCTTGAACTTCGAAGACGGCGGATATTTGTGCCAGCCCCTCTCGTCTTCAACTACCGGCGCGTTGACGCGGTCGAAATTGCCACGGCCCGAGATTGCACTTGTGACGGTGATCGGATCGCCTACCTGCACGCTCTTGGGATTCGCATCGGTCGTCATTGTAAAATTCCCAATCGCGCCTGAAAAACTCGGCGGCGCGTTTGGCGGCAACGGTTTTACTTCGAGCGCCACGGGGTCGCTCTTGATATCTACCTCGCGTCGCTCGCCAATTTGGGCGAACGGATTACTAAAGAATGGATCAGAGAATGGGTCATCCTGATCGAACAGGTCGAACGGCGATCGCCCACGAGATCGCGGCGCGCTTCGTGTTCGAGGAACTATGACCTGTGCCTTCGCCCTGACGGGTCCAATCTCGAACTTTCCCGCGTGCGCGGCGGCGATTGCAGTCTTGTATGTCACGACGTCGTAAGATCTGCCATTGAGGGCTTCTGAATTTTGTCCGGCTTCCTGTAATTTCTGCGCGGTGAACCCTTGTCCGGTGATTTCAGGTGGCTCGATGAGTCTTGGGCGAACGCGTGGGTCAAATCCCATCCGGATCTGAACAGGAATAATCTCACCGACATAGGCAACCTTCTTCGGCACAATCAATTCTGCGAAAATCAGATCGCGCGCGCTGACCGGCTGGCTCTGCCGGCCACGACTCGGTCGCGCGCCAGACGAACTGCCAGAGGAGTCCGCGACATTTAATATCAGCTCGGGCGTCCGGAGCACCTTGCCACCGGCGCGAACTGTTTGTGGCGGGATGGTGAATCGGCCGGCTCTGAGCGGCAGGACCGTGTAATTGTACGTGACGCTCGAGCTGGTCATGAAATTGTGTATTTCGAACTGTCGCGACGTTCCAGTGGCGTGAATTTCCAAGCCATCGATTGTAATTTCTTCCGGCGGTCTGGCATCTCCCGGGCCGGTAACCTTGATTTGCAGCTCAACCGTTTCGCCTACAACCGCCTCCGAATTGCTCAGCACCGCCGTGACACTCGGCGAATCGGCGCGCGCAAACTGCGCAACTGCGACTGCAGCGACCGCTACAAATAAGATTCGACAGCGCATCGACGTCTCCATCAACAATCAACTCTCAACCATTAACCCTTGGGCCATTACCAGTCGTTATAGACATGGCGCTTCACCTTGCGTTCATCAAGTTGAACTCGCGCCTCTTCGTCCTTCATCGATTCAATAAGCGCCAGGGCTTGGCGTTCGCTCATCTGGCCCTCTTTTTCCTGTTCGGTCTCGGCAATCTGTGCGTTTTTGTCTGTCGGCTTTTGCGATTTGTCCTCTCCCGCGCCCTTCACTTCGCCTGCGAATTTCTTCTGCGGCGATTCCGAGGGACTAGTAGAGGGTGTCGGATTTTCTTCTTCACCTTCTCCCGGCGATGGTGAGGCCGTCTCATTTTCTCCTTCACCCGGGCTCGGTGATTCTTCAGCTTGCCGTTCCCCTGGTGACGGTGAAGGCTGGTTGCCCTGCTGCTTTTCCGCGCCTGGCGACGGAGAAGGGCTCTCGCTGGGCTGTTGCTGCTGGTTCTTCTGAGGCTCGTTTTTCGCCTGAGCCTGCTCGTTTTGCTTTTGTTCCTTTTGCTCTTTGTCGTTGCCCGATTCGCTTTGCGACTGTCGATCTTGTGATTGCTGCTGCTGATCCTTTTTCTCTTGCTGGGCCTGAGCCTGCTGGTGCTGTTGTTGCTGCTGGTTTTGCTGTTGGTGTTGTTTCTGCTGTTGCTGTTGATTGTGCTGTTGTTGTTGGTGCTGCTGCTGCTGGTCTTGTTTTCGCTGTTGC
>CATPBS010000326.1 GCA_955652715.1 uncultured Candidatus Udaeobacter sp. | reverse complement strand
GTCGCCAGCAACTGACCTTTTTCGACGTTCTTGCCGATTGCGCCTCGACCGGCGGAAAAAGGTTCCGCCAATTGGATGAAACCGTCATTTTGCGCTCGAACGCGCACCACAAATGCCGGTTCGATCCGCACCGTCCCGTAAACCGCGGAGATGGCCGTGCCCCGGCGGACTGTAACCACTTCCGCCACCGGCATCAGGAAATAGTATGCCAGCGCGAAAAGGAGCACGAGCGCTGCTCCGCCACCCCACAAGACCCTTTTTGATTCCGGTAATTTCAATCTGAATAAGTGCTCTGGTGTTCCTCTAATACTTTGCTAAACAAATTGCTGATAGACCACTTTCGTTCGAAGCCCGTTTTTCGTCCCAGTTTTTCGGGGGACACCGCATTTGGGACAGCCGTTCAATCACGAAAGAAATTTCCTGGCATGAATCAAACTCGCCAGCCTAAGTCGTAGAAACATTGATGCGCAATCGGTTAATTCGATGTGGCCATGTAACGAATCACCAATCACGCAGGCTCGCCCGGTACTACCGGGACGTCGCGGTGTCGTCGGAAAATTGAAAATAGCGCCCAGTCGCTCGGCCCCACTCCGCGATTGCCACATTGTGCTGATAAATAGCATCCAGCAGTCCGCTCCTGGTCGTTAAAAACGCGTTTTGGCTAAACCGGTATTCTAGCGGTGAAATGAGACCGCTGGCGACGTTCTCGCGGACTGTGCGGGCGCTTTCCTCTGCGGAATCGGAGGCTGCCGACAGGGAGGTTTCGCGGGCATCGATTGCCTTAAGATCATTGGCAATACGGGGCAATTCCCGGCTGATATTCGCTTCCAGCTTTCTGCACGTCAGTTGGTTCATTTCCCGCGCTGCGCGCGCCTTCAACACTGCGCCGCCTACTTTGCCATTATCGACTACCCGCCACGTGCATGCCGCCCGTTCGACAATCTCGGATCCGATGAAATCCTGTGTTTTGCTCGTTGAGCCTTGACGGTGAATGCCGGTAACTGGGACGTACTCGCCGTGAATGTTTCCCCCGACGGCGGGGTAATAGTCGGCTGCGATAATGCGTTCGTCTTCGTTAGCTGCGCGCAAAAATAAACGCGCGAGCTTGAGGTCGGCCCTTCGCTGTAAGGCCGCCGCTGTTTCAGAATCAAGATCGAGTTGTCTTGGGACAAACTGCAGCTCGCCTTCGGGTTCCGGCAATGATGATTTTGCAGGATCGATACCCATTGCTTCCGCCAATTTCAATTGTGCTTCTTGATACGCGCGATGGGCGCTTTCAATTTGCGGAACCAGCTCGGAGGCTTGGACAGTTGCGCTTGTGAATGCGCTCCGATCGGCCAACCCTGCCTCGAAACGATCATTCTGAGTGGCAACGTTCTGTTCCTGTTTTAGCCGTTGTTCTTCGCGAATTGACTCAAGCGACCGATTGTAAAGTGCCGCGTAAAACACCAGACGCGCCGCATGCAACTGGTCCACAACGGCGACATTTAATTGCTGTTGCGCGATCAGAACTTCGATGTCTCCACGCCGGAGCGACGGCGGCACAGCCATATTGAATAAAACCTGGTCGAGCGACCCGCGACCTACGGCAAATCCTTTTACTCCGCTCTCACCGGCCCGGTGACCGGCCTGAAGGCCGGCTGGCACTCCGAGTTCGGCGCTGGGCAAGGCAACGGAGCGAAAGACCAGCCGTTGTCCGATCGCCTGCTCGAGACCGGATTTCGCTTCCTGGATGGCAGGGTTTCTTTCCAGCGTGGTTTGCAGAACACCTTCCAAGGTAACGGCGCCAGCTGCAAATACGAAGCAGGTCATCCAAATCGGGATAGCCAGTGGTGCGATTATGGTCGCCCGAAACAGAGATTGTGATTTCATCGCTGGCCTAATTTTTGTGGCGGGCGCGCTACGTCGGAAACCTGCGCTGCGTTGCGATTTTCGTTCTTCGCGTTTCTGGTTTGTAATTTGAAATCGAGCGCTTCCGCTGAACTGGCACAAGCGTGTGCC
Organism: uncultured Candidatus Udaeobacter sp.; assembly: GCA_955652715.1. Taxonomy (GTDB): domain Bacteria; phylum Verrucomicrobiota; class Verrucomicrobiia; order Chthoniobacterales; family UBA10450; genus Udaeobacter. The sequence continues at coordinate 2,472 of CATPBS010000326.1, read as the reverse complement.
AGGCGGGCGAGAGCCACGTTGTGCAAATAGATGGCACTTAATCGAGTGGTGCGCGTCCGGGTTACATCGGATGCGGCCTGCAACACGTCGAGCTGTGTTCCCAATCCCGCAGCGAGATTCCCTTTGGCCATCTCAAGCGCCTCATCTGCCGTTTGTACATTTGTCGTCTCGGTTTCGAGTACGTGCTCGGCTTGCTGAAGATCGAAAAATGCGCTGCGCACTTCTGAGGCGACGCTCCGCCGCGCGGCTCCCAGAGCTTGCACTGCTGCTCCGCGCCGGGCCCGAGTCGCCTGCATCCGTCCTTTTGTCGCGAACCCGTCGAATATGTTCCACGTTGCGTTTATCCCTACCACACCGCCGTAGTTAAATTCGGGACCAACCGACGGATCACGCTCGCTGTAAACTTCGTAGCCCGAAAAAGCGCGGACATGTGGACGTAGCTCACTTCGGTCCAGAACATATTGTCGGTCTTCGATCTCGATGTCTTTCTGGCGGGCTTTGAGGACCCACCGATTCGCATCAGCCCGGGCCAGACAATCGGTTAGATCCGGATCATTACGCAAATACTGCAATTCGCCGGAAATTTCGAACGGCGGCGCCTGGGCCCCCGGGCGCAGATCTACGCCGAAAAGTTCCCCCAATCGCAGGTAGGAGTTTTTCAATTCAGTCTGTGTATTGAAGAGTTCTGGACGCTCGTTGGCCAGGACCACCTCAGCTCGTTGAACGTTCAATTTACCAACAATGCCGGCACTCAATTGTTCCTGCTGGTTCCTGAGTTCCTCGTCTAAAACTCGCACGGATTCTTCGCGCACGTGGACCTTTGCCCTGTTCAGCAGGAGTTCGTTGAAGGCGATTCGCACATCCATCATCACGCGGCTGACAATTTCCTGAAGCTCGTAGTTTGCTTTGTCGATGTTCAACTTGGCGATTGCCACCTGGCTAGTTACTGCTCCGCCCGTATAAAGGTTCTGTTCGAGCCGTACCGTTGCATCGTAATCTTCCTGGCGGAGGTTCGTCTCGCTCTGAGTCTGTCGTTTATCGTACAGCCCGCTGGAGGTCAGCGAGGGCAGATATCCCGAACGCGCTTCAATGAAACCGCCACGCGCTGCCAGCACTTTCTTGCGCGCAATCAAGATTTCCGGGTTGTGGTCCTGGGCGACAGCGACCGCTTGTTCGATGGTGTACGCCGGGACTGCTCCGACGACTTTCGGCAAACCGGGCAAAACGGCAGCGATCAGCATGCTGATGGCCGGGAACTTCAAACGCATTTCGTCTATCTCCTTGCGAGGGCTTTCCTTGCACCAGGAACGCCCCTGACTCTTACCGTTATATCAGTTCTTGCAAGCGAGCGCGACTTCGGACACATTCCGCGTTTGTATTTACGAAGCATTTGGCGATTAGATCTGGGCAGGACGTAACGTGATGGGAGGCGGCGTAACTTGTGTCTTGCCTCGAATAATTGAATTCAGATAGGTTTTCAGCTTTAACAATCTAGAAATGAGAAAAATAAGAATCGCCCTTGTCGGGGTTGGAAATTGTGCCAGCTCTCTTGTTCAGGGAATAAACTTCTATGACGGCTCGTCCGCTAACGGCGCTGGCGTGGGATTGATGCACCGGCAGATCGGAGGCTACCGCCCGAGCGACATTGAGATCGTGGCCGCCTTTGACATCGACCGGCGCAAGGTCGGCCTGGACGTTAGCAGAGCCATTTTCTCGCCGCCTAATTGCACGAAGGTCTTCTGTGAAAAGATCAAGCTAACCGGCGCGATTGTAAACATGGGCTGCGTTCTGGATGGCTATCCTCCGGGTATGCGCGATCAGGATCCGCTCCGCACATTTCTTCCACTGGAGAAAGAATCCACTCGCGAAGAGATCATCGCCGAGTTGAAAAACTCGTCGGCGGAACTGATGGTCAATTATCTCCCCGTGGGCTCCGAACAGGCCACCCGGTTTTATGCCGGCTGTGCGCTCGAAGCAGGGCTGGGCTTTGTCAACAATATCCCGGTATTCATCGCGAGCGATCCGACGTGGTCGAAGCGTTTCGCTGATAGAAATCTGCCCCTCATTGGGGACGATATTAAGGCGCAAATGGGCGCCACGATTCTGCATCGGGGGCTGGTTGATCTTTTTCGCAAGCGGGGCGTCAAACTTGTACGGACGTACCAATTGAACACCGGCGGCAACACCGATTTCCTGAATATGCTCAATCGCACACGTCTGGCGTCGAAGAAAACTTCTAAAACCGAAGCGGTTCAATCTGTGATCGGCGAGCGGCTGGCGGACGAGAATATTCACATTGGCCCAAGTGATTATGTGCCGTGGCAACTCGACAATAAAATAGCCTTTATTCGCGTGGAAGGCCGGCTCTTTGGCGATGTGCCGATGGAAATCGACCTGAAGCTTTCCGTCGAAGATTCACCGAACTCAGCCGGCGTGGCAATCGATGCAATCCGCTGCTGCAAGCTCGCGCTC
>CATPBS010000325.1 GCA_955652715.1 uncultured Candidatus Udaeobacter sp. | reverse complement strand
GAGCAATTTGGTCTACCGTATCTCTTCGGCAGCGGCGAATTGTCAGAAGGTTCTGACGCCGGACCAGAAACCAATCTCGGTGCAGATTGCGCGAATTTCGTGGTGTACGCGTTGCACCGCCAAGGCCAGCGCGTTCCGTGGTCGGATCCCAAGCGACTGCGCGATCATCTCGAGCTAGTAGCGCGGTCCGCCACGCCGGGTATGGCAACAATAAGCGCGGAGGATTTGCAGCGCGGTATGATCATCCATCTCGACACGCACGTTGCGGCGGTAATGGAGGATCGACAGCCTGTCGGGATCCTTGATGAAAACGATCTCGTTGCGCACCAACTCGCGGGCGCTCCGCAAATAGTGACCTTCGGGGAACTCCTGAGACAACGCAAAAAAAATTGCTTCGATTTGTTCCGCGTGCCGGCACGAAAAACCGCGGCGACATTGGTTTTTGGCGGGGACGTGATGTTAGGCCGCACCTGCGCAGCAAAGATCGAAAGCGGGATGGATCCCTTTGCCGGCATCGCTGTTGTGCTTCGCGGCGCGTCCTTTGCCGCCGCAAATTTAGAGTGCACGATTTCCAATCTCGGCGACTCCGCGTTTCGCTATGCATTCCGCGCTCCGGAACGCTCGGCGCAGCTGCTCCGCCGCGCCGGATTTCACGCCATGGGATTGGCAAACAATCACGCACTCGATTTTGGGATTGCGGCATTGCGCGACTGCGCAGCGTATTTATCTCGTGAGAAAATCGAGCCAGTCGGACTTAGAACGTCAAGCGGCGACGCTTACAAGCCGGGGTTTTTCTCCATAGTTGGTGGCAAAAGAGTCGCGCTCCTTGCGATCAGTGATGTTGGCCCTGCCGCAGGATCTCAAATCGCGGCAGCATCCGACCGACTGCGCCTGAGCGACGCGATCGTCACTGCGCGTTCGCGCGCAAATTTAGTGGTTTGTCTGGTCCACTGGGGAATTGAAAACAGCGAGAATATCACCAACGAACAACGCGAACTCGCGCGCTGGCTGGTCGACCATGGCGTCGATCTTGTTGTTGGCTCACATCCGCATTGTGTTCAGCCGCTCGATTTTTATCATGGCTGCCCAATCGCGTATTCGCTGGGTAATCTTGTCTTCGACGGCGCGTCGTCTGTCGCATCGTGGAATCACAGCGCGTTGCTCGAAGCGACCTTGGACGAAAATGGAAAAGTTTCGTCGATTTGGCTGATCCCACTCGTTATCGAAGACGGCCTGCCTCGCGTGAACGTAGCGTGGGCAAGCAACAGATCCGACAGCGCCGAAAGCGTTCCGAGGTCGGCAGCCACCGCGCCTTGATGTCTTGTCATCGCGCGCGACATGCGTGAAAATTGACGCTCCGTGGCTCTGCGACTGCCAAAACAGGATTATCGGGACATCGAGCGGATCATCGAGTTCGATTTTATTCGCGCGACCGAGGCGGCTGCACTGAATGCGTTGCGCTGGCTCGGGCGCGGCGACAAAGAAGCAGCCGACGCGGCCGCCTCCGACGCCATCCGCGGGATGTTCGATCTCATGAACATCTGCGGCGAGGTCGTCATCGGTGAAGGAATGAAGGACGAAGCGCCGGGCATTTTTAAAGGCGAGCAGCTCGGTACCTGGATTCCAGGTTCGCCGCAGTTCGATATCGCCATCGATCCAATCGACGGCACGACGAATATTTCCAAGGGTGCGCCAAACTCGATCAGTTGCATCGCGGCGGCGAGTCCCGAGGAAGCTGTGAAAGTGGCCCTGCGAGATATTCCCTCATTTTACATGTCAAAGCTGGCGAACGGGCCACGCGTCATCGATTACATGAAAAAGCGCGGCGATTCGCTTCATATCGACATGTCTATCGCCGAGATGCTGGCCATCGTGGCCCGCGCCGTGGATAAGCGCGTCCAGGACGTGGCGGTGATGATGCTCGACAGGCCGCGACACAAGGAGATCGTCGAACAAATTCGCGCGGCAGGCGCGTCCCTGCGCATGATCGGCGACGGTGACATTGCTGCGGCGATCGCGCCCTCATTGCCCGAGTCCGATGTGGATCTTTACATGGGCATCGGCGGTTCGCCCGAAGCGGTGCTGGCAGCGGCGGGAATCAAATGCCTGGGCGGCGACATGCAATGCAAAATGTGGCCACGCGATGACAAAGAGCGAAAAAAATTAATCGACAGTGGTTACAAAAATGAACTCAACTGTATCTATTCGGCCGACGATCTGGCCAACGGCCAGAATATCATTTTTTGCGCGACCGGGATCAGCGACAGTGCCCTGCTGCGCGGCGTGCGCGCGCACGGTGGCGTCACCGCAGTCACGCATTCAGTCCTGATGCGGGCCAAGAGCAAGACCGTTCGTTTCATTCAAGCGCGACATAATTTGCAGACAAAAACGATCCGGCTCCGCTCGGATAATCGCGAACATATCATTTGAGGTACTTCTCCCTAATTACGGCAATCGTTGCGCTCGGACTGAAGTTCTCGTTTTCTTGTCGCTCATGGAAATGCCTCCATTCGGTAAAGGTGGCAGCGATATTATTGGGGGTTTGCCCTTCTTTGGATTGGTCGTTTTTGCGCTCGCGATCTCTGGGTTGCTCGCAGCACTCACCGTCAGACGCAACCCAACACTGCTCGGTTCTTGTTGAACGGTCTCAGCCTCGCAATTCCGATTTTGGTGCTCGTTTTAGCAGTTGGTCGCCTCCTGATTTCGGCTGGCGGCGTAACGAATCGCTGAACTAGAGGTTAGGCGTCTCCTGGCCGTATTCCGAATTTGACCAGCGCAGCGATTGTCTTTTCCATCGGCAGGCCGACGACGTTTGTGAATGAGCCTTCGATTTTCGCGATGATCTCTAGACCGCCTCCTTGCGCGGCGTACGCGCCGGCCTTGTCGAGCGGGTCCACTTTCGCAAGATAATTCTTAATCTTCTCACTGCTCAGACGGCGAAAACGGACGCGCGAAATATCATGAAGAACCGCCGATCTTCCGGATGTCTGGTGGTAAATCAAAACCGCCGAACAAACTTCGTGGGTCCGT
>CATPBS010000324.1 GCA_955652715.1 uncultured Candidatus Udaeobacter sp. | reverse complement strand
TCGAATAGGAAAGCAATAGAAAATCGCGGAGGAATTATTCATTCTAAATGATGGCTCAACCAAGCAGCGCGAACGGGAAAAAGGCCAGTGCCCGCGTGGCAGTAGTCGCCGCAGGCATGGTCAGCCCGCTGGGTTTTGGGCTGGCCGAAACACTCGATTCGCTCCGCGAGTCGCGAGATTGCGTGAGCCCCGTCACGCGATTTTCGGTCGCGCAATGCCGATGTAAAACCGCTGGTCAAGTTCCCGATGACCGTCTCCGCGCGAGCCGGGGCGAGGCGCGACGTTCGCGACGCCTGCATCGCGCCTCGCACATGCTGATTCAAGCCCTAAAAGAAGTTCTGGCACGAGAACCCCACTTTACACCTGAGTTGACGGTAATCGGAACAACAAGCGGCGGCATGTCGTACGGGGAGCGTTACTACCGCTCATTGGGTCGCGCAGGAGATCTGCGGCATTCGCCGACCTGGATCGCAAATTATCCGGCGCAAAAGCCGGTGATTGACGCTCAGGACGCCTTCGGAATTTCTTCGCCATGCCAGGTGATTGCGAACGCATGTGCCTCGGGCACCAATGCCATTGGCCACGCGTTCGAATGCGTGCGGTCGGGTCGCTACCACCGGGTGTTAGCCGGAGGTTATGACGCACTCTCGGAAATGGTCTTCGTAGGCTTTGATTCGCTCCAAGCCTCGACACCAGAGAAATGTCGCCCGTTTGATCGCAATCGCACCGGCATGGTGCTGGGAGAAGGCGCCGCGCTATTGGCCTTGGAAAACCTCGACCTCGCTCAGCAACGAGGTGCGCCTGTTCTGGCAGAAATCATCGGCTACGGTATTTCTACAGATAACTTTCATATTACGCAGCCGGATCCTTCCGGTATCGGACCGCGGCAAGCGATGGAGCGAGCTCTCCAGAGCGCGAATGCTTCAGGAAAAGACGTCGATTACATCAACGCGCACGGAACGGCTACCATGTTTAATGACTCGGCCGAAGGTAAGGCAATCAGCGTCTTGTTTAATGGCGTGCCGGTGAGCTCGACCAAAAGCATGATGGGTCATTCGCTCGGAGCCGCCGGCGCGGTTGAAGCCGTCATCTGTTTGCTGGCGCTCCAGCATCAATTTTTGCCTCCGAATATCAATTTTACTGCTTTAGATGAGGATCTCGACCTAAACATTGTAGCGAACGAGGCGCGGCGCGCTCTTGTACACACAGTGCTTTCGAATTCTTTTGGCTTCGGCGGGACGAATGCTTCGATTCTGATGCGCAAATTCGAAGCATGAGTCTGGCAATCGCCGGCATGGGGTGGGTGACACCTCTGGGAAGCGGCGTTGATTCAGTGTGGCAGCGGTTGCTTCAAGGAGATGAGGCGTCAGCGACCACAATTTCCGAACAATTCGGCGATCGATCTTACAGCGTCTTCCGCGTACCGGAATCGGCAATGACGGGATTCGGCCATCCGCGCCTCCGTCGAGCGAGTGTCATTTCGCGATTTGCAGCGGCGGCAGGTTTGGATGCGCTGCGCGCTGCGGGAGTAAAGCTCGATTCACAGAATGCAGAACGAACTGCGCTCATCTTCGCGATCTCAAATGGAGGTGTGATTTACACGAAACGTTTTTACCGCGACGTCATTGAGGCAGGCGCGCAGTCCGCCAGCCCGCTGTTGTTTCCGGAAACCGTCTACAATGCGCCGGCGAGCCATCTTGCGGCGATTCTGGGTGTTACCGGCGCCACTTATACTCTAGTGGCCGACGGAACCGTTGGGCTCGCAGCGATAAAAATGGCCGAAGACCTGATGGCGAATCAGGCACTTGACTATTGCCTCGTCGTTGGGACGGAAGAAGTCGATTGGCTCTTGTGCGACGCGTATCGACGGTGGCGGTTGCTTCGGTCGTCGCCTCCGATTGAACCATTCAGTGAGCAACAACGCGGAATGATTTTGAGCGAAGGCGCGGGGGCCGTCCTTGTAGCACGCGACGGCTCGTTCACAATAGAATGTATTCATCCGGGCGGATATTTTACGAAGCGCGCCGAAGCGGGGGAAATATTGAAGGGAATTCTAAGCGATCTCAGCCAAACACAAATCGATTTTGTGATCTCGAGCGCCAACGGCACGTTTGTCGATCAAGCTGAATCCAGGGCCTTAGAGCAGGTCATCCCGGGAACGCTCGTTTACACTGGCAAACCCGCGTTGGGCGAGAGCGTCGGCGCTGCAGGCCTGTGGCAGGTCATCTTGGCGGCCGAAGCGTTGCGTTATGCGGAGCTTCCGCCGGTGCTTCACGCCGACCCAGCCGTTACGTTGCGGCTTTCGCTTTCGCGCATGCCTCTAGCAACGGCGCGCCGCGCAATCATTCTAAGCTGTGGACTCAATCAGCAGGCGGCAGGATTGCGATTGGCAATCCGCTGATAGTTGAGCCAGTCGCCAATGTAGTCGTTTTCGGCCGCGGGTGTCTTCGAACAAATTCGCATCATAGAATGCGACTAAAAAACGTTCATGCGAGTTCAGAGCCGGGGAAACACGACCGGCAAGAATCGCGTTAGCGAAGGCTGACGAGTTTCCAGTTTATTTTTCCATCCGCGATTTCAAGCCAGGCTACGCTTGGAGGCGCACCCTGGTTGGCGCGCGTCACGCAACCAGGATTCAGAAACAGGACATTTCCACGCTTTTCGTGTCGTGCGACGTGCGTGTGTCCATGCAGCACAATGTCAACGTCAACTGGCGGGCGGTCAGGCGGTACATGCTGCAGACGGAATTTCAATCCACCTCGCACGAGATCGATAACCAGCGGCCAATCCACATTACTGTCGCAATTTCCTCGCACAACCGTCACTCGGGATGCGACCGCGCGCAGCTCGTCGAGAATGTTCCCGGCGCAAACATCGCCCAAGTGCCAGATTTCATCGGCGCCTTTGGCGATTTCACTCACTTTTTCCGGCAAACGATTGTGCGTGTCCGCGAGCACGAAAACGCGCCGCGTCTCTTCCTTTGATTCTTTCAGGTTCGGCACCTCTTATTAAGTCGGATTTTGTTCTCACCGCGAACGCGAGACGCGCACCGACCAGGCTATTATTGACGAAACATCCCTCGACCGCGACGCTCGATTAGCTTACGTAATTCTCGCACATGGCGATTGAAGTAAAAATTCCCGCCGTCGGTGAGTCGATCACCAGCGGTGTCGTCTCCATCTGGCACAAGAAGTCCGGCGAATTCGTGAACGAAGGCGAGCCGCTCTTCACGCTGGAGACGGACAAGGTTTCTACCGAGATCGTTGCTGAAAAGGCTGGCGTCCTCGAAACAAGAGTTTCTGAGGGCCAGGAAGTGAAGATCGGTGAAGTGGTTGCCACGATTGACGATTCAAAGGAGCGACCGGAAGAAAAGGAGGAAGAAAAACCAAGAAAGAAAGAACCCGAAGAGAAGAAGGAAGAACCCAAGGTAGAAAGAAAGGCCGCAGAACGGAAAGAAGCTGTAGCCGCGGATGTTGACCGCGCCAAGGCAGAGCCAGCGACTCCAGCTACAACTCTTTCGCCTGCAGTCCGCCGTATTGTCGAAGAGGAGAAGCTCGAGCCGGAGAAAATCTCGGGCACTGGCAAAGGTGGACGTCTGACCAAAGGCGACGTGTTAGCGGCAGCGCAAGAGCCGGAACCTGTAGGCGAAGCTGTTATCTTCCCAGGGAAGGCAGAGCCGTCCCCTACAGCAGTTGAGCCATCCGCCAATGGCCGGTTCATCCGTAAGAAAATGTCGCCGCTGCGCCGCAAGATCGCGCAGCAACTGGTGATGGCGCAGCACACCGCAGCGATTCTTACCACGTTCAACGAATGCGACATGAGCGCAGTGCAGCAATTGCGCAGCAAGGTTCAAGAGGAGTTCACGAAAAAGAACGGCATCAAACTAGGTTTGATGTCGTTCTTCATTAAAGCATCCGTGGAAGCGCTCAAAGCAGTGCCCGTCGTCAACGGCCGCATCGAGGGCGACGACTTTATTCAAAACAACTTTTACGACATCGGCGTGGCCGTTGGGACGGAGCGTGGACTCGTCGTGCCCGTGCTGCGCGACGCGGACAAGAAAAGTTTTGCTGATTTGGAACGTGACATTGCGGATTACGCCGCGAAGGCGCGCGAAGGAAAACTGAAAATCGAAGATCTGCAAGGCGGCACTTTCACAATCACAAACGGTGGAGTGTACGGATCGCTTTTCGCGACGCCGATCTTAAATCCGCCACAGAGCGGGATTCTCGGCATGCACAAAATCATGCCGCGGCCGGTTGCGGTGGATGCCAAGGTGGAAGTTCGCCCGATGATGTATTTGGCGCTGAGTTACGATCATCGCGCAATCGATGGAAAGGAAGCCGTCACCTTTCTCGTTAAAGTGAAGGAGTGCATCGAAGACCCGAAAAAGCTGCCGCTCGATTTTTAGAAGACCTCATTGTCATGTCGAGCGGAGTCGAGACATCTCTGATTACTTGGATAGCGTGCGCAATCACGACTATTGGGTCTACATTCTCACCAACAAACACTGCACCACATTGTATATCGGGATTACAAATAACATCGCGCGCCGGTTGAACCAGCATAGGCGCGGTGAGGCGGAGAGCTTCACGAAACGCTATCATTTGAATCGGCTCGTTTGGATTGAGCGCTTTCGCAACGTGCGCGACGCAATCGCCTGCGAGAAGAAATTGAAAGGCTGGCGCCGCAGCAGAAAGATGGCGCTTATCGAACAAACGAATCCACGATGGCTCGATCTGAGTGACGATTGGGAACAGCAGCCAAAGTTCTATGACCACCCATGGCCGACCGAAGAAATGATCTGAGATTCTTCGCTCCGCTCAGAATGACATATGGAAAAATTTGACGTTGCTATCATTGGCTCCGGACCTGGCGGTTACATCGCTGCGATTCGCGCCGGCCAGCTTGGATTGAAAACCGCACTGGTTGAAAAGGACAAGGATCTCGGAGGCACTTGCCTGAACGTGGGCTGCATTCCGAGCAAAGCACTCCTGACCTCGAGCGATCATTTCATGTTCGTAAGAAAGGAGGCCGCCAAGCACGGGATTGTGATCGACGGTGCGCGTGTCGATCTCGCGAAGATGCAGCAGCGCAAGGACAAAGTCGTGAAGACATTCAACAGCGGCGTCCGCACGCTCATGAAGACGAACAAAGTCACGATCCTCGAAGGCGTTGCTACAATCACCGCGCCCGGAAAGGTTTCCATCAAGTCGTCTAACGGCGAGACACAGGAGATCGAAACAAAAAATATCGTCATCGCCACTGGCAGCGCGCCGCTGGAACTGCCGTTCGCAAAGTTTGACGGCAAAACAATCGTCAGCAGCACCGAAGCGCTTTCTTTCACTGAAGCTCCAAAGAAGCTCATTGTCATCGGCGCGGGCGCGGTAGGTCTGGAGCTGGGTTCTGTCTGGAACCGGCTCGGTTCGCAAGTGACGATGTTGGAATTTCTGCCGCGCATCGCCCTCGGGTTCGATCTTGAGCTATCGAACCTGCTTCAGCGCTTGCTAACCGCTCAAGGCATCACGTTCCATCTGGAAACTAAAGTAAGCGCCGTGAAGGTCGAAAATGGTCGCGCGACTGTAACCGCGACCAAAAACAACGAAGAACTGAAGTTCGAAGCAGACAAAGTTCTCGTGTCAGTCGGGCGCCGTCCGTTTTCCGAAGGCCTTGGCGCAGAAAAAGTCGGTGTGGAGTTCGATGAAAAGAAGCGCATCAAAGTGGACAAAAATTTTCGCACAAATGTCGAAGGCATTTATGCGATTGGGGATGTGATCGCTGGCCCCATGCTGGCGCACAAAGCTGAAGACGAGGGGATGGCCTGCGCAGAAATTATCGCTGGCAAGGCCGGCCACGTAAACTACGAAGCCATCGCGGGAATCATTTACACAAATCCTGAGTTAGCGGGAGTTGGTCTCACCGAAGATCAAGCCAAAGAGCAGGGGATTGAAGTGCGTATCGGCAAATTTCCGTTCCGCGCTAACAGCCGCGCGCTTTGTAGCGATGACGTGGAAGGAATGGTGAAGTTTGTGGCCGACGCAAAAACCGATCGCATTCTTGGCGCGCACATTTTGCACCACGCCGCATCGGAGTTAATTGCCGAGGCGGTTTCGGTGATTGAATTTGGTGGCAGCTCCGAAGACATCGGCCGCACCTCCCACTCGCATCCCACCCTGACCGAAGCAGTCAGAGAAGCCGCGCTTAATGTCGAGAAACGCGCGCTGCACATCATCAATAGGTGACTGTTTGTAGCGGCGTTTGTGTCAAACGCCGAACCCAGGTGATACGTGCTTGACACAAGCACCTCTACAACTGCTTAGATGTGGTGATTCCACCAGCCCGGAAAGAGTTGCTGCTGCCTTGTGAGAGAAATTTCGGCTTGAATCATGTGTAGGACCGACCGTCTAAATCGTACGATGAAATGCGTTCTCCGATCTGGCTGGCAGCCAAGAAACGTATGCGAACGCGCGGCGGCCATCCTCTTGCTTCTTTTGACTAGCAGCGGAGTTGCTTCGGCAGACTTGCCGACACCAAGTCCAAAGCCATCATTGAAATCAGACTCGCCGCACACTCGCCCCGCGCGAACGGGTGAACCCATCTATGCGTCACGCTCGGTAGGCAACGCTCCAGCGAAGCGAAAGACCAAGGCTGAAATGCAAGCATATCGCCGCAGGCTTGAGCGAGACTGGGATAACGAAGTTGCCCGCCGAGAAAAAGGCGACGAAAAGATCACGGCGGAACAAATCTATCTCTGGCGGAGAATGGACAGGCCGTGGGGCGCCCCGTTCCGCAACTTCATCGAGGACCGCGCCCGTTACGGGGATCCGTCTCTAGGGCGATGAAGGCGGGTTTTATAAAAGATTCGAGCGAGACAAGATTGGGCGGTTCGCCGAGCGCTCGCCGGAGCGTCGAGGACGATGAATTTTGGTGGGATGTGCTCAAGTATCAGGATTGAGCGACACCGGAAGTTTCGCGATAACGATGTATGGGCTTCGTATATTCGTTCATAGTCCTTGTTCTGATTTCCTATGGAATAGCAGGAACCATTGTCGTGTGTTGGCTCTTTTTTCGGGGAGTAAAGAACGCTATTTCGTGGAAGGGCAGAGCCTGGAGAGAGGCTTGTCGCGAAAAGGGGAGAACAAGCCAAACCGGCTGGAGCGGCATTCAGACAAGAGAGAACCCAAGCACGGACACGTTCGAGCAAGACGCAGCGCGGCTGATTGTAATGGTAGCACGCATCGGTTTCGCGTTGGCAATCTTGGTAGTGCTGGCCATCTTTCTGTTCCTTCTGCTAGCGATGTCCAGATGAACATGATTAAAAGATGAACTCCACCACCCAACAGATTTATGTCTGGCGAAGAATGGGGCGGTCGTCGGGTATTCCGTTCCGCAATTTTATTGAAGACAGTGCCGGCTACGGCGACCCCTCTTTAGGACAGTGAACGTGGAGGTGCTCATAATGTTGACATGACCACCAGGCGACCGCGGGAAAACCAATCGACATGTGAGCCCGTTTCCGCTCAACAGATAGAGCCTGCGATTCTTGGACCGGAACCAGCAAAGCGTCAGCGAACGACCGCCCGCGACAGCTATCTGAAGGTCTTCGGTCGGCTGGACTCGTTAGCTGACCGGATTTCTTGGACCACAGGTGTGTCAAACATGCTCGATTGGCTCACGTGGAGCACGAGCGGTGTCCTTGGAATCACTAAGACGCAGTACTGGAAGCGCATAATCGCTTGGACCCAGGACGACGCTGTTCGGGATCGCACGCCCCAAGAAAAATTGAACTACGTGCGTCAGAAACTCGATGAAGAATTAAAGCGAAGCGAACAATCCGAGCGGTATGCGCGTCCCGCCTCTACCATCGCGTCTGCGAGGGAAGCTCTTCGTCGGACAAAGTTCTTCTCAGAGGACTATCTCAATAAGGAGTTCGATATCTTTTGGATCCTCGTAAGCGACGAATACCTCGATTCGTTTTATCGGCAGTTCACGCATATCCATGGCGGCGGCCGATGGTCGACGCACGGCAACGGTGGCTTGTTCCAGTGTAGTACGGCTATAAAGGAGATGCAGATGGATAACTTGAGCTACAACGAAACTGAAGCTCTGCTTGTCGCGAATGAGCTAAAGCTTGGAGGGAAGAAGAATTCAGACCAAATCTTAAAATACGCGCTAATGTTCAAAAGGCTGCGCGACAAGAAGTTCATCGTTCCGCAGTCGCGTTTTCTTTTGCTCTTCATTGGTAAGGCGAAAAAGGACAGCGATTGGCAAGCTGCAATCCAGGCGGAAATTAGCTTCTGTAGAAATACTTCCAAATCGACCGCGCGTGCCGCGTGTCAACCAGACGTGATCGAAATCGCCAACGCTGCTGGATACGGAAGTACATCCTGGGGCGAGCTGATCGAATTCAATAAGGCGTATGCCGCAAAACTCGACCCTAAGTTACGGCAGGTAGAACAGAAGTTGCTTTGGGGGTTTAACGAATCGCTCGCAGCGAAAGCATTCATGCAACAGAAAATCAACGAAGAGAGATGACACTGCTAGTCGGAGTGCTCGTAGCTGCGCTTGTCATATACAGCTTTGGTTTTTGCCTTGGTGTGGTCGTACTCGCGGCACGGAGCACAGCACGAGAATTCGCTCGTGGATATGCGAGAGGCTGCGAGATGCGGAACGCACGAAAAGCGAGGCGAAAGGCTCTCAAGAATCGGTAATCCGACGCGGTGCAGGCAATCGTGCCTGCAAATCCTAGACCGGCGGGGTCTAATTTACTGACGGACGATCTGGAGATTGCCCTGCTTGTGGCGCCGACAGGATTGTTGCGTCACATGGCAGGCGACGCGCCTGCCCCACAAATTATTTCGTCAGCTGCGCTTCGCGTCGCCGGATCACGAACAGCGTCACCAGCGCCGAGGCTGCGCAAATAATCGCGCCGAACGCGAGCGCAAAAGATGTGCCGAGCCAATGCGCGACGGCGCCGGCTTCGAGACTGCCGAGTGGAATCATGGCGCCGAAGACGAGCGACCATACGCCCATTACGCGGCCGCGCATTTCGTCTGGCACGATCGTTTGAAGCACAGTGTTGGATGTGGAGAAAAACAGGAGCATTCCAAATCCGGCCACGAGAAGAAATGCGAGTGCGACATAAAAACTTCGGCTCAGCGAAAGCGCGAATAGCGCAGTCGAAAACAGCCAGACGCCACCGAGCGCGAGCCTTCGCGGCGTAAACAGATGTCCGTACGTTGCCACCACAAGCGCGCCGATAAAAGCGCCGACCCCGCTGGCCGACATCAAGACACCGTAACCGTTTGCACCGCGATTAAGC
>CATPBS010000323.1 GCA_955652715.1 uncultured Candidatus Udaeobacter sp. | reverse complement strand
TTGATCCACGGCGGCTTCGGCGCCTGGTGCAACGCCGGATCAATCTTTGTGCACGACATTTCAATAAAGTTACTAAAGTTACAAAAGTTACAAAAGTTAAATTGCTCTGTAGCGGCGCTCTCAGGGCGGCGGGCTAAATGATTCGGCGGTCAGAGACCGCCGCTACAGCTTTGTCCTGCCTGAAAGCGCAGCAGAGAGCGTCAATTCATCCGCCGATTCAAGTCCACCGCCGGCTGGAATTCCGCGGGCGATCCTTGTAAGGCTGATGGGTTTGTCTTTCAGTAAATCGACAATGTAATTTGTGGTGGACTCGCCTTCGACATCGGCAGGCAGCGCGAAAATAATTTCGGCAATCTTTTCGCGGTCAATCCGCTCAAGTAATTCCTTGATACGCAAATCTTCGGGGCCGACGTGATCGAGCGGCGAAATTTTGCCTCCGAGCGAATGGTAACGGCCGCGGAAGGCGCCGGTCTTTTCCAGAGGAAGAATGTCGGTTGGCTGTTCTACGACGCAAAGCAACTCCGTTGCACGCGAAGAGTCCGCGCATATTTCGCAGATCTCGGCGGAAGCAAAAAATCCGCAAAGATTGCAGGGATGAATTGACTGGCGGGTGCCTATGACAGCGCGGGCAATTTGCTCCGGCTGATCGTTCCGTGTCCGCACCATCCAGAGCGCAATCCGCTCCGCGGACCGAGGACCCACTCCCGGCATTTGCCGCAGTTGCGCAATCAAATTCCGGATTGCCCCCGGGTATTCCGTTCTTCTCAAAGCGCGCTCAGACTTATTCCAGAGGCAATTCCGTCAAATCGAGGAGAAGCGGCTCCAGTCTGCGCAAATAGAATTGGAGTGGAGGATCATCTTCCGCATCAGAGCCCCGCGCCTTCTGAAATTCGTTGTAGGCTTCGGCCCAGCGCTTTTCTCGAAAAAGAACCACGCCGCTCCAGAAAGCATCCCGGCGCGCGACGTGTTCCGGCTTGGCTTCCTCTGCAAGCCAAACCGGCTCGTAGATTTCAAGCCGATCATGCGAATTCAGTCCGTTCACAAAATCAATCGGGCGTGCGACGACTGTATCGGTCACGCGATCAAAAGTGGGTGTGTCAATCAGAGCGTTTGATCCATAGAAACGATTCAGGGCGCAGAATCTCCGGGCGAGGTCAATCGGTTCGCCGCTCGCCAGAAGGAGAGGGCGTTGGCTGTCCTTCAGCGTGCCGCCAATTATCACACCGGAGCTAACCCCGGCGCGGACATCCCAGTTGGCAGAAATTTCTTCACCTTCTTGCCGGCGCTTTTGAAAATCCTTTTTCATGTCGAGAACAACGCGGACTGCCTTCTGCGCATGCTCAGCGTTCGGAACGGGAAATCCAAAGACGGCAACAACGCCTTCCCCGTCAGCGGCCTGCAGATAAGCGCCTTCCTTAATGAGATGTTCAGCGGTGTCGCGAATAAATTTTGCCGTGGCCTCGGCGAACGCCGCAGGCTCAGAATCTTCCGTGAATTTGTTTCCGATATCGCATACGACAACGCTTACGTCGTACGGTTTCGGATGACCATTGAACGGAGTTGTCCCGTCGCTAAGACCGCGAAATTCTTTTTTCGAGAGGCGATCGGCAAAGAACGTTCGTACCAGATGCGAGCGGTCCCTGCGTAAGAAAGCCGACCAACCTTCGGCAATCGCCAATGCGAATACCAGAGCTAGAACGGACGGAGTTGGCTGGAAGAATACGCCGTAGAGGGAACAGACCCACGACAGGCCGAACAGTTCCACTAACAACAAACCAATCAGCAGGCGGCTGCGCCACCGTGGAACCATGCTTAAGCTGAGCCACGCGACAGCAAGTGCTACCAGCAAGATAACAACGTATTGCCACTTTTCGCTTACGATTCGCGTCGAGCCGGCGTAGTCGGAGACAAGCTGTGCAGCGGCAGTCTCAAAACCTGCTATGGATTTGCTCGCGTGCAGCGCTCCGACGGCGAGAGCAACGCCGACTCCAATTATGAGCGTTGTGATCAACAATCGCTTCATCAACAATCAGGCTTTTTGCGCGACTGAAGCAGGGTAGTAGGACTGCACCACCAATTCGCTCAGGAATTTGTCCGGAGCGTCGACTGCTCCGGCATCAAGCACAAACTTGGTTCGGCCTGTATTTTTTTTGATCAAAGTCAATCCGAATTGATAGTCCTTGAATAAGTGCGCACACAGATCGCTCATGTTCATTCGCTCAGCTTGTACGCGCTCGACCAGGCGTCGAATTGCGGTTTCATCGAAAACAATTTCCGATCCGTACTCGCTGCTGAATCTCTCGGCAAACTGACGCGCGCCGGCTTCGAGCATTTGCGCCTCAAGCTTATGCCCCTCGACTCTTAACCGGTCGAGCACGCGCTGCGGCTCGCGCACGAGCGCTGCGGTCGCACGCAACTGGCTCAGGCCCGATCCAGCCAGGTAATACTTGTAGTCGCGGAACAGTTTCTCAAACACCGTGAGTAATCCACGCGCGCCGGTCTTTTCCTTTGCAGCAGCTTGTGCAAGCATACGCAGCGCTTCGTCCTCAAAACTAATCTCGATGCCGTAAGCACGAAAGGCGCGCTCGTATTGCCGGAGCAAACTGCCCTCCGAATATTTCATGATCTTGAAAAGATCATCCGCATCGAGATCCTCACAAACCACTCGTATAGGCAACCGGCCGATGAATTCCGGCTCAAAGCCGTACTCGATAAAATCCTGCGTCGTCACGTGCTGGAACAATTCGTTATCCATCACTTGGATCGGTTGTGCACTGAATCCGATCTGACCATGCCGTACACGACGCGCCACCTGTTCTTTCAACTTTTCAAATGCGCCGCTCACCACAAAGAGAATATGCCGGGTATTGATCGTCTCGCGTTTTGCCTTGCCGCGTCTTTGAAATTCGAATGCGGCCTGTAGTTGCGCCTGAAGATCGTTCATGCTGCGGACGGGCACTTCTGTTTCCTCCATCAACTTCAGCAGCGTGGTCTG
>CATPBS010000322.1 GCA_955652715.1 uncultured Candidatus Udaeobacter sp. | reverse complement strand
GTTGGAAGCTTGCCGGACTTGGAATTACGATGAGAGAGGTACGTTTCAAAATCGCCGCCGTGGCGACGCACCGCTTCGCTTAGCTTGGCGAGTTTCTCGAGTGACTCGAGAATGTCCTTCAGTTGTGCCGCGGTGATTTCTTTATCATCGGCCAGGTTTTTCAGGCGCACATCCTCCGCGCCCAGCGAAATGAGGATTTTGTTTAGCCGCGCATCGTCATCTACATATTCTTCGCGTTTCTTGCGCTTAATTTGGTAAAGCGGCGGCTGCGCGATGTAAATTTTCCCGGCGCGCACCAAGTCGGTCATCTGCCGGAAAAAGAAGGTGAGCAACAGAGTGCGAATGTGAGAGCCATCGACATCCGCGTCTGTCATGATGATGATGCGGCCGTAGCGCAGCTTTGAGATGTCGAACCGGCCTTCGTCCTTACCATTGGCCTCTTCCTTTGGTTTGCCAATGCCGGCACCGATCGCCGTGATCATCGCCTGGATCTCAGCGTTTTTGAGAAATTGGTCTTCGCGCGCTTTCTCGACGTTGATCAACTTGCCGCGGATCGGCAAAATCGCTTGATAACGGCGGTCGCGTCCCTGCTTGGCGGAGCCGCCGGCCGAGTCGCCTTCGACGATGTAGAGCTCGGTCAACTCCGGGTCGCGCTCCGAGCAATCTGCAAGTTTGCCAGGCAGCCCGCCGCCAGTAAGAGCCCCCTTGCGAATTGTTTCCCTCGCTTTTCGCGCAGCTTCCCGTGCGCGGGCCGCTGTAAGGACTTTGTCGAAAATCCGTCGGGCAATCGGCGGATTCTTGTCGAAGTAAGTCATTAGCCCGTCGTAGACGGCCGAGTTTACGATGCCGTCGATCTCGGTGTTCACGAGCTTCACCTTCGTCTGCGACTCGAAGCGCGGGTTGGGCAATTTTACACTGAGCACGCAAATTAATCCTTCGCGCACGTCGTCTCCAGAAATGGAAGGGTCCTTCTCCTTTAAGAGGCTGTTTTGCCTCGAGTATTGGTTGATTGCTCTTGTCAGCGCCGTGCGGAAGCCGGTCAAATGTGTGCCGCCATCCGGGTTCGCGATTGAATTCGCAAACGGCAAAATCTGGTCGTTGTAGCTGTCATTGTATTGCAGGACAACATCCACAAAAACTTCATCGCGCTGGCGGGAGATAACGATTGGCTTGGGATGCAGAACCTGTTTGTTCTCGCCCAGCTGCCTGACGAATTCTTCGATGCCATATTTGTAAAAAAATGTCTCCTTTTTCGAAGGGTCGGCACGCTCGTCCGTAAGCGTGATTTCCAAGCCGGGATTGAGAAATGCCAGTTCGCGCAAACGCGCACCCAGGCGCTCGAACTTAAACTCAGTCGTAATTGTGAAGATCGTCGGATCGGGTAAAAAAGTGATGAGTGTACCGGTGGTCTTTTTGTTTTTGACCTCGCCGATGACGGTGAGTTTGTCTGTCGTTTTGCCTTTGGCGAAAGCCATGTGATAAACCTTGCCATCGCGAGACACCTCGACCTTGAACCACTCCGAAAGCGCGTTCGTGCATTTCGCGCCTACGCCATGTAAACCTCCGGAATACTTGTATGCGCCTTGCCCAAGTTTTCCGCCGGCATGCAAATTTGTCAGCACCAGCTCAACCGCTGGCATCTTCCACTTTGGATGAATATCTACCGGAATACCGCGACCGTTATCCCGCACAGAAATCGATCCATCGACGTGAACGGTCACTTCTATTTTTGTGCAAGACCCAGCGAGATGTTCGTCGATCGAATTGTCCAGCACCTCAAAAACCAAATGGTGCAACCCCCGTTCATCAGGGTCGCCGATGAACATTCCAGGCCGTTTTCGAACCGCTTCGAGGCCTTCTAACTTGTCGATTTGCGCCGCGTCATATTTTTGGCTAGCTGCGATTCCGGTCGAACTGCGAGATGATTTTTCGACCGGAATTTCTTCTTGAACTGGCGGCATAAAAGTGGGCCAAGCGACCCTTACGCAAAAACATAGCCAGAAACGGCTTGGAAACAAATAATAATCTCGTGGTGCTGAGCCGATTATTTCCGCTACCGGTTGCAGCCAGGCCCGCGTGAAACCCCATGATATGGTGGTTTTAGAATCGACGCCTATTTACCGATTTTTGGGATCTTGACCAAGCTGTTTTAGGCTTCGAAAATAGAACCCTTTTATGCGCCTCCAAACGCTTTCAGAAGCACGCTGGATTTTAGCTTTTTTTGCGTTGCTTATCGTTGCGGCTTCGTTCTTCTCCGTGTGGCTATCGTTGCTGTTTGTATTGCTGTTTTTTTTAACTGTTGGATTTTTTCGGGACCCGGAGCGCACGGTGCCGGCAGATCCAAATCTAATCGTGGCCGCTGCCGATGGCACCGTGATGGACATCGTCGAATCGGATGAAAACCAGGTCCTCAAAACGAAAACGCGCCGTGTCGGCATCTTTTTGTCGATCTTCGACGTGCATACGAATCGCGCGCCGGTCGATGGCCGAATCATTTACCGCCAACATCGGGAAGGACTTTTTCTCGACGCGCGCCGTCCGGATTGTTCCGAGAAGAATGAATCGATGACGTGGGCTTTTGAGAATCCGCGCGTAACGATTGTCGTGTGCCAGATTAGCGGCGCTATTGCGAGACGTATCGTGGCGTGGTCGGAAATCGGAGACGAATTGAAAAAAGGTGACCGGTTCGGAATGATTCGCTTCGGTTCGCGAACGGAATTATATTTACCACTCAACGCTGAACTGCTCGTGAAAGTGGGAGACCACGTTTTTGGCGGGTCGACAATCGTCGCGCGTCTTTCCAGTCAATGAACGAACAGCCTTCGAAGATTTATCTCCTGCCGAATCTTATGACGGCAGG
>CATPBS010000321.1 GCA_955652715.1 uncultured Candidatus Udaeobacter sp. | reverse complement strand
GAGTTCGAGCAACGTAAAAGCGCTCGCGCGCTCACGTTGTTTCTCCAGGGTGAATGCAGCGCAGCAGCGCTGTGGGTTTCTAGTTGAGAGCGTAAAGCTCCGTTGGAGCCACGCTCCTTTTCGGAGTTGAGAGCGTAAAGCTCCGTTGGAGCCACGCTCCTTTACGGAGTTGAGAGGCCGAACCTTTCTCATTTTGTCATTTTTCCACTTATTGCCGCTCACATACTTCTCCGAGAAAATCTCTCCGTAGTTCGGCCTTTTTTCCGATAAGTGAGCACTGGCAAGTCTGGAAGGAGATTGATGAACGGTGGATGCGCCTACGCGCGCTAAGTAGATCGAGAACCGAGCGATGACAAGTGCCAAGTTCCGAGGCACTTACAGGTAGAGCAACAGTTTGAACCGGCGGTTCTTTCCGAATCGGAATGATGAAAAACCGCGCCGATCCAACGTTAGAATTCTGTCAGTCCCTAACGCGTCCGCGATCCAGACGAGGGTGGCATCCGCAAAATCCATCGGGATGTCGGCATGTTTGCTCATCAGTCGAACGACGGCAGCGAGTGCCTCAGGGCTAAAGGCATCACGGACTTCGGTGGCGCTGGCATCGAGGAAAGAAGCCAGGCTGGCCGGCCCATCCCGCACATCTGAAAGGAAGCAAAAAGCCTCGGTGATCACCGCGCCAGTGGTGATAAGGCGCGCCCCGCCCAAATCGGCCATGAAACTATGCACCCGATCGTGGTCTGGTTCTGATCGATCAAGCAAGGCAACCAGCGGCCCGGTATCGACAAGACAGGAAGTCATCGCACCGGAAGTTGGAAGTCAGAAATCATAGGTCGCAGTTGGAATCAGATACAGGAATCGGACGCCAGTAGCACATCAACGCCAGTTGCGTTGGCGAATATGCTTCCGCCAAGGGTCTTTTTCCCAGTGTTTTGGCGGACTCGCGACGCTCCCGATCAGGTGACGGACACGGTTGAAATCGAACCGGCGTTGCAGTTCACGATCGATGATTTCGCGCAGAAGGGCCGATTCGCTCCGCTTCTCCGCACCGGCGCGGCGCCTCAGCGCCTGGCGCTGTTTTGCTGGAAGACGGATAGTGAGCGTAGTTTCCATATCAGAGGGTTTATGGGATTGTAAGACAAATTGCAAGACAAATGAGTCGGGTTTTTTCAAGGACACTGGTGCAATCATTGGTTGCTTGCGCGGCGCGAAGACGGGTGGTTAGGGATCGGTGATCAGTTGTCGGTGATGACTCAAAGTCGGGAGGGCGCGCGCTCCCCGGAAACATTAAGCAGGGATTGAGGCCGGCGACCCGGCGACGAGCCCGAATTTTGGCCACCGCAGTGACCAAAAAAAAGGCTAAGAAAAGACTTCACAAGCGCCAGAGGACACACTATAAATGCGCCCATGAATATGGAACGCCGCTGTATTTTACTCTTGTCGCCGGTTGCATTTGCCCTGGTCTATGGGCTCCCAAACCAGGTGACTGCCGCTGAACTGCAGGAGGCGAAGGTCACTCAGGTAGTGCAGGACGTTAAAGTGGTACCGTCAGGTGCAGCGGCGCGTCCGGTGGCAGTCAATGAGACTGTTCACCAGGGCAACGCGGTGCAAACCGGCGTCCAGTCCCGGAGCGAGCTGACGTTCAAGGATCAAACGATCACGCGTTTGGGCGAGAAAACTATTTACACCATAGGAGGCGGGCGAACGATCGAGCTGGGCAGCGGCCAATTTTTGCTTTATGTGCCAAAGAAAGCCGGCGGAGCAAAAATCAAGATGGGCGCTGTTACCGCAGCGATTACGGGCACAACCGTAGTGGGAAACGTCGCGCCGAGCGGAGTCATCGAATTTACGGTGCTCGAAGGAACCGCACGGGTCCAACTGGACCGCGTGGGTCAATGCATGTTGGTCGTGGCCGGTGAAAAAGTGGTTTACGATCCGATCGCCATGAGATTGGAGGACCCGGTTGAGGTGGATCTTCAACAGCAGCTCGGTTCACCTTTGATCACTGGTTTTCGGCAATTGCCGAGCACACCCTACATGAATGTGGCAATTCAAAATCAGCATCGAGCTGCGGCAGGAACGGGCGGGGCTGAATTGGCGAGCGCGGTCGCAGCGGCCGGGGCCGGCAGCATCGGGACAGCGGCGCCGGATCAATTTATGCAGGCGTTCAACTCAGTGCTCGTTCGTTATCCCCAAGGCGAGATTTGCGACCTAGTAGCCACTGCCGTGAGAGCTCGGCCCGATCTCGCCGACAGAATCGTTGTTGCGGCAGTTACCAGCGGCCGGCCAGTGCGCGGATATACCAAGGATTATAAACAGCCGGTCGGCAAGGAAATGCCGTGCGACTGGGTGCAGTGCATTGTCGACGGGGCAATCGCCGCGAGTCCGCGGATGGCCGATCAGATTATCAACGCCGTCCTCGCAGCGGCGCCAATGCTGCGCGACTGCATCGGAGAGCCGTGTTTCCCAGCAAATGAATTCGTGCCGCCGCAGATTATTGCTCCGATCAATCCCGCTAACTTTGTGCCTCCGCCGGTTTCTCCCGAACATCCGCCGACGACAAACAACGGCGATTAAAGTCGAGCGACACGCAAAAAGAGTGCGCCTTCGGCGGATGCCGATGGCGCAGCAGTTGCGAATTTGATACGAGGGGCTGTTTATCACTTCATGAGCCGGGGCGATCGGCGGGAGAAATTTTTCCGGAACGACGTTTACGGTTAGATTACGGCTAACATGCCAGGTCCCATCGATTCAGGCGCTACGCACGAAGAACTAACCGCTGCGCCCGCCGATTTTACGAACGCGTCGCCGTTCCGGCATCAAAGGCAGGAGGCTGATCCGGTCCGCAATAGAAT
>CATPBS010000320.1 GCA_955652715.1 uncultured Candidatus Udaeobacter sp. | reverse complement strand
GCTGCAGGCCGCCGAGGACGAAATCCATCTCACCACGACCGATCTTGATGTCGGCGTGCGGGGAAGTTGCGAGGCGAAGGTGGACAAAACAGGAGCGACTACTCTCCCGGCACGGCGTCTTTTCAACATCGTTCGCGAACTGCCTTCCAGCGAAATTCAGGTCGATATTGATGGAAAGAATGCCGCTTCGATCCGGAGCGGCCAAAGTTTCTTCAAAATTCTCGGATTGCCGGAGGACGAATTCCCACCGTTGCCGAAATTTGAGGACGCGAAAGTGGTCACGATACGGCAGAAAGATTTACGCGATGGCCTGCGCAAGACTTCCTATGCCATATCAACCGACGAGACTCGCTACGTGCTCAACGGCGTTCTGTTCAGTTTCAAAGACAACAAGCTTACGTTGGTCGCAACCGACGGACGTCGGCTGGCAATGGCGGAAATCGAACTTGAGTTCCCGCGCAGCCACGAAACTGACCTGATCGTTCCGACCAAAGCCGTGACAGAATTGCAACGCCTGCTTACGGATGACGGCGAAGTCAAGGTGAGCATGGGCAGCGGTCAGATCGCGTTCGATCTAAACAAGACGCTGCTCGTCTCAAAATTGATCGAGGGCAATTATCCAAACTACCGGCAGGTCATTCCAAGCGAAGCAAAGGAGCGAATAAAACTCGAGCGGGAAATGTTTCTGAATTCGCTGCGGCGCGTTTCGCTGCTGGCCAGCGACAAATCGCATTCCATCAAACTGAATTTCAGCAAGAACAACATCGACATCACTGCCAACACGCCAGAGGTGGGCGAAGCGAAGGAATCTCTCGCCGTCGCCTACAAGGGTCGCGAGTTTTCGATCGCGTTTAATCCGGAGTTTATCATGGCGCCTTTGCGCGCACTGACTGAGGACGAAGTGTTCCTCGATCTCATTGACGAGATGAGCCCGGGCGTTTTGAAAATTCAGACACCGTTCCTTTATGTGCTGATGCCGATGCGCATCAGCTCGTAAGTCGGTCATCAGGCCCGGCGTCGCGGCATCGCCGACTGAATCATCATTAGTTCGGTGACGTTCTCCGGCGTAAGGAGACCGACCAAGCGTTTCATGCTGTCGAGTACCGGCACGGCGGGACAGTTGCATTCTTGCATGATGCGGAATGCGTCTTCGAAACGTGTTCCCGTAGTTACCGTAGGAATGTCGCGTCGCATTACATCCCCAACGCGAAGGTCCGGATCGTTCTTGCGCAAGGCCGCGATGAGGTCGTGACGGGTGAGCACTCCAGTCACGTTGCCCGTCTCATTTACCACTGGAAAATCGTGTTGCGAAGTCGCAAGCAACGCGTCCACCGCTTCCTGCAGGCTGGCATTCTCTGTGAGCGTGCGAAACTCACGCACCATCGCGCTTGAGACTGGAAATCGGCGCGAGACATCTTTCATCTGCGCCAGGGCCGCTTCCTGCGACGCGCCGATATAAACAAAGAGCGCGATGAAGATCAGGAACGGGTTCCAAAGCAACCCGATGAAGCCAAAGACGAACGCAAATCCCTGGCCAATGTTCGCGGCGACCTGCGTAGCGCGCGCATAACTCAGCCGCGTGGCGAGCAGCGCCCGCAACACCCGCCCACCATCCATCGGAAACGCCGGCAGCAAATTAAAAAGAACCAGCAGGATGTTGATGGTCAGCAACTGAGCGATGAGACCGCCGCCTTCGACTGTCGATGGATTGAGCAAGGCTTGCGATCCGCCAGCCACAAACAAACCGAGCGCGATCACGACATTCACCAGCGGCCCGGCCACCGCAATGATTAGCTCCTGCATGGGTTCTTCCGGCATCCGTTCCAGTCGCGCCACTCCGCCGATAGGCAGGAGCGTGATGTCGGGCGTGTTAATTCCGAACGCCTTTGCTGCAAACGCGTGGCCAAATTCGTGCAGCACGACGCAGAGAAAAAGGAGCAGAACAAATATCACGCGGCTCGCCGCCGCCGCAGAACCGCCTTCCGCATAGTAGCCGAAGGCCAGCCACACGATTATCAGCAAAAACGTAATGTGAATCCGCAATTGAATGCCGGCGATGTGGACGATGGGGAGAGACCAGCTCATCTAAGTCAATTTGCTGTGGTATTGAATCGTGCGCCAGCGCTCATTAAGCATCGCGCATTCGAGTGTTGGAGTGATGAATCATACGCTCGAAAACGACTTTATCGCTGTCCTGTTTGCTTGAAACTGATTGGCGATGGAGGCGTTTGATGTCGCGATCGTGGGTGGCGGCCCGGCCGGATCGAGCTGCGCCGCATTTTGCGCGCTGGCCGGTCTGCGGACGCTTGTTCTTGAGCGGGAAAATTTTCCGAGGGAAAAAGTTTGCGGCGACTGCTTGAATCCATCGTGTTGGCCCGTGCTGGAGCGGCTTGGTCTCGCGCAGCGGGTTCGGGATTTGCCGCACTCCAAACTCGCTTCGGTCGAGTTCATCGCGATCGACGGCCATAAAGTGATTGTCGATCTTCCAATCGGCGGCAATTGCGAGTTGTCGGTGAAGCGCAGCCTTTTCGACGATCTTTTGCTAAAGCGCGCTCGCGAACATGGCGCGCAGGTTCGCGAAGGAACAACGGTCAAGGCATTGGCTCACAGCGGCAATTGGAAAATTGAAACTGCCACCGGCGAAAGTTTTTCTGCGCGGACATTGATCGGCGCAGACGGACGCAATTCGACCGTGGCGCGCTTGTGCAATTTACTTCCACGCCCCGCGCGTGAACGCGTGGCGCTGCAAGCGCACATCCCGCTGCCGCGAAATTTTGGCAGACGCGTCGTCCTGCAATTTCTTCGGGAAGGTTACTCCGGCCAGGCTCCGGTGAATGAAACGGAGCTGAATCTTTGCCTTGTGGGCACCGCCCCAACAATTTCCAGATTGCGCCAATGGGCCGAACGCCATTTTGAAATTACTGCCAATCAACCCTGGCGCACTATTACGCCGCTCACGCGTTCGCCCGTTCCGTGCGCCCAAGAAAACCTTCTCATCATCGGCGACGCCGCACGCGTGGTGGAGCCATTTACCGGGGAAGGAATTTACTACGCCCTCCGCTCGGGACAACTGGCCGCAGACGCGATCACGAAAATCATTCGGGGCAAAGATCGGCAATCAGCCTTGCGCGAATTCACTCGCGCTTGCGCCGAAATGTATCGCGGGAGACTGTGGATCAACCGGCTGGCACGCGCCGCGGTGTCGTGGCCGCGTGTCGGATCGTTCTTTGTTCACGCCGCTCGAAGTCAGCCGGCCCTCTTGAAGCTTCTCACCGCGAGAATTGTTTCACGGGAATTGTAGCCACGGCCCTGTGGGCCGTCTGGGGATGGACGTGCCGCAGGCACGTGGCTACAGTCATTGCCTCGCCGCTTTTAGCGTGTTCGCCATCAGCATCGCAATGGTCATTGGTCCGACGCCGCCCGGCACCGGCGTGATCGCGCTCGCCTTTTTTGACACTTCGTCAAATGCGACATCGCCCACCAGACGATAACCACGCTCGCTCGCTGCGTCTTCGACGCGATTGATGCCTACATCGATGACGACTGCGCCTTCGCGCACGTGATCGGCTTTCACAAATTCCGCACGACCAATTGCCGCAACGATAATGTCGGCCGAGCGGGTAATCTCCGCCAGATCGCGGCTGCGCGAATGCACCACAGTGACTGTGGCGTTTCCGTTTCTGTTTTTCTGCATGAGAAGCAGGGCCAGCGGTTTGCCGACGATCATGCTGCGGCCAAGGACCACGACATGTGCACCGTTGATTTCGATTTTGCTTTCAGTGAGCAAACGTTGCACGCCAAGCGGGGTGCACGGCACAAAGCCGCTGGCGTCGTCAAGCACGAGCTTCGCGACGTTTTCCGGGTGAAATCCGTCCACGTCCTTGCGGGGGTCGAGCGCGCGCACGATCGCTGCTTCGTCGATGTGCTCTGGCGGCGGAGATTGAATCAGGATGCCATGAACGCTGGAGTTGCGATTGAGTTCTTTGACGCGCTCAAGAAGCTCCTTCTGTGTGGTCGATGCCGGTAGCTCAAGCTTCACTGAGTGCAGTCCAAGCTCGCGACACATCTTATCTTTCGAACGCACATAGGCGCGCGACGCTGGATTGTCTCCGACGAGGACGACGGCGAGACCCGGGGTAACGCCTCTTGCTTTTAGTTCCCCAATTTCGCGGCGAAGATCCACATACACTTTCTTCGCGATTGCGCGTCCATCGATCAATTTCGCCATGCGCAGAACCTAAATGCCTCAGCGCATTTCAACCAGCGCCATCATGGCATCCTGCAAGGCCAGGCGCTCCGATTCAAATTCCTCCGGCGTAGTAGTCGATCTCACTTGATGCGGTTCGTTAATCAGCACTCGTACTTTGGAAAAAGGTCGCGGCACGATGAAGCGGTCCCAACTTCCGAGCCGCCAGCAGCGCGAATATTCCAGATTCATCGGCAACACCGCCGCGCCTGATCTCTGTGCGAGAAAAATTATCCCCGGACCAAGTTCATAAGCGGGACCACGCGGACCGTCCGGAGTAATCACCACATCGCGACCGGAGGTGAGCACCTGTGTGAGCTGAAGAATTGCGCTGGCTCCCAGGCGCGAGCTTGAGCCGCGAATCACATCGTAGCCGAAACGTTGGACGCCGTCGGCCAGCAAATCGCCATCGCGGCTGGCACTGACCAAAGCAGCGCCCTGACGTTGCGGAAAGAAACGCCGCAACACCAATGGGAAGATTAGTAATCGATTGTGCCAGAGCGCGCCGATATAATTTTCCGTTACCGGTCTGCCGACGATCCCTGCCCGGTCCTCGATTTCAAAACGCAGCGTGCGCGCCCAGATCTGCAGCAAGCGAAATCCGAACGCGATCAACCACCGCGCAAGCGAACCTTCGATCTTCAACTTTTCTTTCGCGAAGTGTTGGCCGGGGCGCGTTCCCGACCCCAACGGTATGCTTGAGGATTAGGCAATCCAATTTGGTCAAGGATACGCCACACGACTGTGTCCACGACTGCAGTCACGGAATCCGGCCGGCTGTAAAACGAAGGAATAGCCGGGAGAACAATTGCTCCGGCTTCAAGCAACGTGACGACATTGCGCGCGTGAATCAAATTCCACGGTGTCTCGCGGGGAACGAGAATCAATTTTCGCCTTTCCTTCAAGAAAACATCGGCTGCGCGCAACAGCACACTGTCGCTGGAGCCGGCGGCGATTCGCCCCAGCGTGGCCATCGAGCAGGGGACAATCACCATCGCGTCAAAACGCGCTGACCCACTGACGAATGGCACGTTCATGTCGTTTTCAGAATGGTGGAAAACTTCTGGAGCAATCTTGAAATTATCGAGCTCCTGCTTCGCAACCTGGCGTGCGTGCGCGCTCATAACGAGGTGGACTTCGTGCGCGGCACAATCGATCTGTGCGAGCAACCTTTGCAGATAGATGGTTCCGCTAGCGCCGGTGGCGGCGATCACAAGTTTCATTCCTGCCTAACAAATCACAATTCTTCGGGATGCTCTAGCCAAAGGAGTGTTTGGCAATCGATTTAGGCCGGGGTCAACGGCCCGGCGAAGCGGCACAGTTGACAATGTGCGCCACGGGTGGAGGTAAAAAGCGGAGAGCGATCCATGATTACTCCCACTCGACTTTCCTATGGGGTACTCGCCCTCACAATTGTCCTCGCTGGACTTTTGAATCTCGGAGCACCGCTGCTGGTCGTCTTGTTCTCATATTTTGCGTTACGGCAGCTCTATTTTCTGACGAAAAGAAAATGGCTCGCTTTGATTTTGTTTGGCATCGTTGTGGCTGGGATTGCCGCGGCAGCGGTCTACTTTACTCGCGCTGCCATTCTGGCGCTGCCGGATGTGGCTGATACCTCCATTCCCTCAGCCAGCGCCTGGGCTCAGAAGCGCCAGATCGAGTTACCATTCACTGACTTTGAAAGTCTGAGGCAAGTCGTGATCGACACGCTTGGACAGGAAGCGCATTACCTGCGAAACGTCGCTATTTTGCCAGGAGCGCTACGGCCGTGCTGGTTTTCAGTGTGCTTGGAATCGTCGCGGCCGGGAGCCTCTTTTTTAAAACAGGCCTCGACCCTCATCGGGGGACCCATCGGCTGAAGAACAACCTTTACTCGATTTACTGCGATGAAGTTTCAACGCGATTCCGCGATTTCTACCGCAGCTTCGCCACCGTCATGGGGGCGCAGATCACGATCTCGCTGATCAATACGGTCTTGACCGCGATATTTCTTCTCGCAGTGCGCCTGCCGCACGCGCCACTGCTCATCGCCGTCACCTTTCTTTGCGGTCTTGTGCCCATTGTCGGCAATCTGGCAAGTAATACGGTCATTGTCTTCGTCGGTTTGACGGTGTCCCTGAGGCTGGCGATTTCGGCCCTTGTGTTTCTCGTCCTGATTCACAAGCTGGAATATTTTCTTAACAGCAAGATCATTGGCGAACGACTCATGGGTATCCCCGGCCTGATCCTCGCGCCGGTGGTGTTAAACTATTTGCGGGTGGAGATGCTAACGGTGGAAGTGCCGGCTCCGTCGGAAAAGATGGAAGTGTTGAATCGTTGAAGCCTTACATGGTTACAAGCGTTACAACGTTAGAAGCCCCTCCCACTTTGTAACTCTTGTAACCTTTTTAACCAGTTAACGCCGACGCATGTCGTGAAAGCCGGTTTTCTTGAGAAACTCATCGAGCGACTCGGGCGCATCGGCCCCGAAGAGGTGCAGAATTATTTTCTGCGCCTGGCACAAGAGAAGGGTTTTCTGGAGACGGTTTTCAATGCCATCCAGGAAGGCATCATTGTAACCGATTCGAACGGCCGGATCACTTATCTCAACGATGCGGCTTGCGGATTGTTTGGACTGGAGACGGCGGATGCAGTCGGCAACCGGCTTGAGGAACGTATCCGAGGTCTCGATTGGAAATCTCTTACCAAAAGTGGCGGCCCAGTGAGTCATGACATCGAAATTTTCTATCCGCAGAATCGCTTTATAAATTTTTATGTCGTGCCGCTGGTGATCGAGCAGCGCGAGGCGGCTACAGCAGGAATTGCTGATTCCGGCCGGCCAGTAGCGGCGAGCGGTGAACGCGGCGGCTCGGGGTCACCGACCCCGGTTACAGGTGCGGAGGAGGTTGGGCACGTCATGATCCTGCGCGATATCACTGAGAGCCGGCGTACAGCCCAGCAAACCATTGAGTCGGAGCGCTTGAACGCGCTGACGCTGCTGGCAGCAGGCGTTGCGCACGAGATCGGGAATCCACTCAACTCGCTGCACATTCATTTGCAATTAATGGAGCGCAGCCTCCAAAAGCTAAACGACAATGCAAAGGCGGAGCTTCAACAGTCGATCGATGTCGCCCGTTCCGAAGTGGACCGGTTGGATTCGATCGTCACCCAGTTTTTGCGCGCAATCCGGCCATCGCGTCCGCAACTCCGTCCGGAGAATCTAAACACGATTGTCGAGGAGGCAGTGCGTTTTTTCACGCCCGAGATTGAGGACCGTGACATTGTTGTCCAGCAAGAGCTCCGCTCGGATCTGCCTTTGCTTCAAGTTGATCGTGATCAGATGAAGCAGGCGTTTTACAATGTTATCAAAAACAGTCTCGAAGCCATGCAGCGCCATGGCTCGTTGCGCATCCGCACCGATATGGACGATACGCATGTTCTCATCAGATTTGTTGATACTGGTACTGGCATGTCGGCCAGAAACTTGAGTCGCGTTTTTGAGCCTTACTTCACAACCAAACCATCGGGCAGCGGCCTTGGATTGTTAATTGTGCGCCGCATTGTGCGCGAGCATGGCGGCGAACTCTCGATCGAGAGCAGCCAGGGAAAAGGCCTCACCCTTACGATTCGATTGCCATACATCGAGAAGCGCATTCGAATGCTGGAAGCGGGCGAAACCAGAGATCAGCGATCGGAAGTCAGAAGTCAGTGATCGCTGCCAAATCCTTTTTTTAACCACCCTTCGAACTGACGAAAGAGGAGCCCGAGGTAGGCTCCGGGCGATTGCTTGAACAGTTCGATAATGCGCGGACTCAGGTCTTGCCCGGGGTCATCAATTGTTCCGAAAAGACGGACATTGGTCCATAGATAGCCGCCCTGCTTGCGATTAAAGACTTCTTCAGGATTCGGCAGCCAATCGAGATATTCACGGGTAAGCCCAAGTCTGATCGTGCCGCGCAAACGACGCTCCTCGATCGATATTTCTCCCTCGATCCGGAATTTTCCTCTCTGTTCGATAGCAATGTTGTTGATGTCAATCTTCGGATATTTCCAGCCAAACCTGAGCGAACAATCATTCAGGTCCAAGCGTTCGAATGTTTTCTTCTGCGCAAGTTCAGCGAGCTTTTCCAGAAAGGGAAGGTTGTCGATTCGCCCGTTGCTGACACGCAACGAACCTTCACCGGAAGAGCTTTCCAGCTTTGGGTCCTTTCCGGCCCAGTGAAGATCGCCGGAAGCGCTCCCGGCCAAATGCTCTTTCCATTCAGCAGGTAACCAGGAGCGAATTGGGACCTGATTGAAGTTCCCTCTCAGATCGACGCTCTTGTCCTTGCCGATGTCGGCGTTTGCCTGGGCGTGAATGCTTTCGCCGCTGTCCGAATCTGATGCCAGATCGAGATCGTAAATCGTCAGGAGCGTCTTGGTGATGAGAAGATGCGCGCGGCGGAGATCCAGATCGGGAAGCAAAGGCATCTTCAGTCTCCCCCTGGTGGCAACATATTCAAAATCGGGCCCGTGCGGCGTAATGAGTAGTTGTGTGCCGAAAAATCCAGCCCGCTCACCGCGAAAACGCCAGGTTATATTGGCCTGTTCCGATTCGATTTTCTTTATATACACCCTGTTTGGCAAAAAAATGGCAAACCACGGCTTGGGTGCCACCGCTTCGGGATTCGCTTTGTAAATCTGAATCTCGACGTCGCCTGATTGCACGCGCACGTCGGTGAACCTCCACTGCCGCACAAAGACGCCTAACGGATCAAACGTTGCCGTGATGCCGCGACCATCGAGCGACTTCATTGCTTTCTCTCCATTCCGCGCTTCAAAACTCTCGCTTTGTGCTGTGAATGCGCTGGTGCGTCGGATCGGTGAGTAGCGGCTCTGAGGGAAATGCAAGCCTTTCGCCGTCTCAGCTTCCATCGCTGCGCGGAATGCGTTGCTCTCGACGTAGTGAGTCAGCAACGGACTATAAAAGACGGCCACCCCGGTCCCGGCCGCGACCAGAAAAAAATCGCAATCGCTCCAGCGCAGATCAGTGCTTTCCTTCGCAAGATGGGAAAGGATAGACGTGAAAGGTTAAAGGGTTACAAAGTTACAACGGAGAGCCCAATAGTACCGTTGTAACGCTTTTGACTTTTTAACGATTTAACTATGTAACGTTTCACGAATCAACGAGGCTCACCCGTCATTCCCAGTTGCGCAAAAAGAAATGCGTAAATGTCGGCGAGCTGCTTAATGCGCTCGCTCAACGCGGTGCCTTGCCCATGACCGGCGCTTGAACTTGTCCGCAACAGAATCGGGTTCTCAGGCCTGTTCGCTTCGTCCAGCCGCGCAATCATCTTGCGTGAGTGATACGGCGCAACGCGTCCGTCGTTTGCCCCGGTCATCATCAAAATCGACGGATATTTGGTTCCATCGATAACGTGATGGTAGGGCGAGTAAGCGTAAAGCGCCTTGAATTGCTCCGGGTTTTTCACCGTGCCGAACTCGGTGACATTGAACGCGCCGTTTGGAGCCAGTTCGACTCGCAGCATGTCGTAAATGCCCACTGAGGAAACTACCGCCCGCATCAAATCGGGATGTTGCGTAATCATCGCGCCCATCAAAAGACCGCCGTTGCTTCCACCCTGGATAGCAAGTTTTTCCGGGCGCGTGTACTTCTCTTTGATCAGGTATTCGGCGGCGGCCGCAAAATCGTCGAATACGTTTTGCTTTTTCGTGAGATTGCCGGCCTTGTGCCAGTCTTCGCCGAACTCGCCACCGCCTCGGATATTCGCCACCACATAAACGCCACCGCGGTCGAACCAAAGCCGTCGCGTAAAATCAAAATTTGGCGACATGCTGATTCCGTAGCCCCCGTAGCCGTAAAGCAGCGTCGGGTTCTGTCCGTCACGCTTCATTCCTTTTCGGAAAATGATGTTGAGCGGAATTTTTGTGCCGTCTTTTGACGTTGCGAATTCGCGTGTTACTTCGATGTCGGCAAATGAGACCGGCGACGTGCTGCGTAACGCCGTTTTCATCGGCTCGGCTTTTCCATTCGGGCAATGGAACCATGCCGCCGGCTCGGTGTAACTTACGTCGAGGAACAGGAGCGAGCCGTCTTCCCAGGCAAGCATTTCCTGTACAGCGGATATTTTTGGAATCGGGATGATTATTTCGCCTTTGCCGTCCAAGCCAAGGCGCCGGACTTGAGACGGACCTCCGAGCAGATCACCAACGTAGAGCGCCTCGGCGGTTGGCACGATGTGCTCAATGACTGCTTCGCCAGCGGGAACGATCTCAACTGCATTCTTCAACTCCGGCGCGTCGAGCGACAGGCGCAGAATTTTGCCGCGCGGTGCGCCTGCGCGTGAAAGCAGGTAGAGCGCATTATCGCGACCGAGGCGCGCGACTTTTATCTGATCACCGAACTGCGTAATCTGCTTCCAGGTTCCATCTGGCCCGAGCAGATAATGTGCGAATTCCCCGCCATCGCCGTTCGCCACCATCGCGAGAACGTATTTGCCGTCGCGCGACGCCGCGAGTGTGATCTCCGCGATCCGCGGGAACTCTTTCCCGATCGAATAAGTGTCCTCTGTATCGGGTGTGCCTAGTTTATGAAAATAAATCTGCTGATAAAAATTCAGATCAGCCTCGGGCCGCTCGCTCTTCCGGGGAAACCGCGTGTAATAGACTCCCGTGCCATCGGCATTCCAAGCCGCGCTGCCGCCCGCCGTGGGATACTGGACATGCGCAATCGTGTCCGGCATCACTTTGCCCGTCGCGGTTTCGTAAAAGTGAAGCGTGCCGTCTTCGCTGCCGCCTTTGGACAGCGAGATAGCGACGTGTTTGCCATCCAATGACGGCACGAACCAATCGATGGCAGTCGTGCCTTTGGCGTCCAACACGTTTGGGTCGAGCACTACCTTCTCAGATTTGAGATCATTGGCCGACGCGAGCGTCACGAGCAACGGCTGCTGTTTTGGCGGCTGGAATTTCATCGCGAACAAAATTCCCGGCCGCGAGACGAGCGATGAATAACTCGGCGAAGTTTTCGCGTACCACTCCGCCAGTTGCTTTTCAATCGCTGCGCGATCCGGCAAACTGTCGAGGTATTGGCGGGTTCGCTGATTCTGCGCATCCGACCACGCCTTTACCTGCGGGTCATTATCTTGCTCGAGCCATTGATAGGGATCTTCCACAGTCACGCCCTGGTATGTGGTGGAAACAGGTTTTTTTGGAGTCTCTGGCGCGGGCGCGATGGCAGGCAGACGGGACATCGTCAGCCCGGTAATGACCCCAATTACAAACAGGAAACGATTCGCTCTCATTAAATATGAGAAAAGACTGTCGAGCACTAGTTGCAACCGATTTTGCCAACCGGTCGTCGAGAACGGTGGACCTGGCTGCGCGGCCCTTAACCGCAGCCAGGCGGATCGCCGCTTCGACTACAGCTGACGCACGGCATATCTTGGATCTTTAACTTGCTTGCGGATGGCCGCGAACAGCCTCTTAATTCCCGTCAAGCTTACATGATTGGCGATCAATGATGGGATAAAGCCGCCAGTGTCGGTGTAAATGGAATACGTGGCGCGAGTTTTGATCGTGCCATCGGGCTCAAGCAGCCATTTGCCCTCGCAAATTTTGACGCGCACTACGCCTTTCGTTTCTGGCGGTCCAAGTTCATTCGCCGGCGACCAATGACTCATGAAAACGAGACCATCAGTGGCGCGCCACGACTCCTTCCAGACGCGCAATGTGTAATCACGATCTGCGCAAACTTTCGGCGAGAGTCGTTGATATCCAACGATTGAATCGCCATCCCGTTTGATTAGGCGGCACTCGGTCACAGACGGCATGAACTTTGGATAATTCTGAAAGTCATCGATCACTGCGCAGACAGCATGAGTGGGCGCTTCAATCGGGCCGACAGCCTTGAACTCCTTGAGCGGCGAACCTGGATGCGGGCGGCTGTAGATCACAACATCTTTATCGTGAACGGCCAGTTTCCAGCCTTCATCCACCGTGGGGGATTGCTCAGCAGCAAAGGCAGTTGGGCAACCAGCGAGAAAGATCGACATCAGACCGCGAAAAACTCGCTGGCGCATCGGCGACAATACACGTTTCTAGCATAAGCGCCACAGCGGCCTGGCCTGTTCAAATTGCGGAGACTGCTGGGAAAGCTCACAGAAATTCTTTGAATCTCAGTGCACTATGCGTTCTCTGCGGTTAATCGTTACTGATTCCGCGGATATGAATCTACAGCCCACCATCCTCGTTGTGGATGACGAGAAGCATACGCGCGACGGGCTGCGACGTTTGCTAGAGAACGATTACGATGTGTATGTCGCGGCCGACATTGCAGGCGCGATAGACGTACTCGAGCGCGAGCAGATCGACCTTCTTCTCACCGACCTCCGAATCGGCAACGAAGATGGAATGGCGTTGATCGATCGCACCCTGAAAATGCCGCGTCCCCCGATCTGCATCATGATGACAGCCTACGGTTCAGTCGATATCGCAGTCGAGGCGATGAAACGCGGCGCGTACGATTTTGTCACCAAACCGCTTAACGTCGACAAGGTTGAGATGCTGATCGCGCGTGCGATGCAAGGCCGCAAGCTCGAACAGGAAAATCGCGCGCTGCGGCAACAGGTGGACGAACGTTACGGACTCGAAAACATCTGGGGCGACTCGGCAGCGTTGCATGAAGTGCTCGATATGATCCGGCAGGTCGCGCCCTCCTCAGCTAACGTGCTTATCGAAGGCGAGAGCGGCACCGGCAAGGAGCTGGCTGCCCACGCGATTCATAATTTGAGCCGCCGAAACAAGGCGAAATTCGTGGCGGTGCATTGCGCCGCGCTCTCACCGCAACTTCTCGAGAGCGAGTTATTCGGTCACGAGAAAGGCGCGTTCACCGGAGCTCATGAACGGCGCATCGGCCGGTTCGAGCAAGCGAATGGCGGCACAATTTTCCTCGACGAAATCGCGGAGATCGACCCGAGCACTCAGGTCAAATTGCTGCGCGTAATCAGCGAGGAACGCGCTTTCGAGCGAGTGGGCGGCAATCAAACGCTGCGCGCGGATGTGCGGCTGATCGCAGCCACAAACAAGAATCTTGAACAACTCGTGCGCGAAGGAAAATTCCGTGACGATCTCTTCTTCCGGCTCAACGTGGTGCGCATCACCATGCCGCCCCTGCGCGACCGCAAGGAAGATATCCCGATTCTGGTCCGCGGATTTTTGCGTCACTTCTGCAAGCAAAACAACAAGCCTCTCCTCGATCTGGCGCCGGATGCGATGGATGCACTCCTGACTTACGACTGGCCGGGGAATGTTCGCGAGCTACGCACTGCGATCGAACATGGCGTGGTAATGGCAACAGGGCCAAAAATTACATTGCGCGATCTGCCGATGGCCGTACGGCAGGCAGCAGCAGCAAAGTTGCCTGGCGGGATTTCGGCCACTGATGCTTTCGGCGAAAAAACGAGTCCGCTCGACCTGCACGAGACGGAAAAGAAATTGATTGCCCAAGCGCTCGCAGCGACGAACGGCAACGTCACCGCCGCTGCCAAAAAGCTGGGCATTAGCCGCCGGACCCTTCATCGAAAGATCAACGAAATGAATTTGTCCAAAGCGTCGTAGGAAAGCACCGGCTAGCCGTAGCCGGGATCGGGACCGGGCGATCTGCGGCAAACTTTCCCGTTTACGAATTACCTCTTGCGCGTTTGAATTATGTCGTGACCAAACAGAAGAAAATTTTTGGAACAGATGGCGTGCGCGGTGTCGCGAACGTGGAGCCAGTCACAGCCGAGACTGCATTAAGACTCGGTCGCGCTGCGGCGTACGTCTTCGCTCAAATGAATCCGCGTAGGACGCCTGACGGCGCGCGTCCGAAAATTGTTTTGGGCAAGGACACGCGCCTTTCCGGTTATATGCTGGAAAACGCGCTCGTGGCGGGAATCACCTCGCTCGGAGTGGATGTTCTCGTTATCGGACCGTTGCCCACACCGGGTGTCGCTTACATTACGCGCTCCCTGCGCGCCGACGCCGGCATCGTCCTTTCCGCTTCGCATAATCCTTATCAGGACAACGGCATCAAATTTTTCCGGCACGACGGTTACAAACTGGATGATCAGATCGAGGAAAAAATTGAGCAGCTCGTTTTCAGCGGCGAGATCGATTCCGTCCGGCCGACTGCCAATAAAATAGGACGCGCTACGCGAATCGATGACGCCCTCGGCCGCTACGTGGAATTCGCCAAGGCGAGTTTTCCGCGGGGAATGTCGCTCGAGGAAATGCGGGTCGCGGTGGACGTGGCAAACGGCGCCGCTTACAAATCGACGCCTTGCGTCTTGCGTGAACTGGGCGCGGACGTCGCCGTTGCACACGACCAGCCCAATGGCATGAACATCAATGACGGTTGCGGCAGCATTTATCCGGAAGAAATCCAGCGCATCGTCCAGGTGAGCGGCGCAGATGTGGGCATTACGCACGACGGCGATGCCGACCGGGTTCTGCTTTGCGACGAGGACGGCGAAATCGTGGATGGCGATGAGATTCTCGCCATTGCGGCGCTCGATCTTTTGGAGGCCGGCCGGCTTGAGCAAAACACAGCGGTGGCCACCGTGATGAGCAATTTTGGCCTCGATGAGGCGCTCGCCGCGCATGGCGGAAAAGTCGTGCGGACAAAAGTCGGCGACCGCTATGTGATTGAAGAAATGGCGCACCAAAAACTGAATCTCGGCGGCGAACAAAGCGGTCACGTCATCTTCCGTGATTTCACCACCACCGGCGATGGCATCATCACCGCGCTGCAGGTTTTGCGCATCATGCATAAAAGCGGCCAGCCGTTAAGTAAGTTGAAGAGATGTTTGCAAAAATATCCTCAGGCCCAGCGCAATTTAGTCGTGAAGGAAAAGCGCCCCCTCGCCGAGCTGCCTGCGGTGATGAAGCTGGTGAACGACGCGGAGAAAGAGCTCTCTGGCAAAGGCCGCGTGCTGCTGCGTTATTCCGGGACCGAGCCAAAGATTCGTCTCCTCATTGAAGGGCGCGAGCTCGATATGATCGACAGGCAAGCAGATCGAATCGTGGACGCAATTCAAAGCGCGATTGGAGCATAGGCACGGCGGATGTGACACATGAGTCTGATACGAGTAATTGAAGCGCTTCTGTTCAGCGCGCAAAAACCGCTTTCGATCCGTGAGATTGCGACTGCAATCAAGGGCGCAGAGGACGAACCCTCGCCTAACGACTTTGCGCGCGTACGTGAGTCGGAAATTGCCGCCGCGCTCGAACAGTTGAAGATCAATTACGTCGAGCAGGAACGCGCCTTTCAACTTACCGAAAAAGCGGAAGGCTGGCAGCTCGCGACCGATCCGCAATACGCGCAATGGGTCCGCCAGCTTTTTCCCGCGCCAAAGCCGGCGCGGTTGAGTGCGCCTGCGCTGGAAACGCTGGCAATCATCGCATATCGCCAGCCCATTACGCGCGCCGACGTCGAAGCAGTTCGGGGTGTGAATATCGACGGCGTGCTGCAAACATTAATGGAGCGCGGCTTGGTCAAAATCGCTGGACGCGCCGAAATCCCCGGGCGCCCGCTTCTTTATGAAACGACACAGTTTTTCCTCGATCATTTCGGGCTGCGCAATCTCGACGAATTGCCAAACGTCGAAGAACTGCGGAGGCGAAATTTGCCGGTTGCGAACTCCTCTGTACCTGGCAGCGCCGATGCCGGTCAGCCGGCGTCACCGACGTCGGCTACAACGGATCTGTAGCCGTCGCCGTGTGGGCGACGCGACCCGCGCGTGAATGGCTCGTCATGGTTGCGCTTCGCACAGCGAAGCGGCTACAGAGGATTCCTTATTGTAACGATTGCCACCGCAAGGATCGGCTTTGCGGAAATACGACCATCTGATTGCGCGCGTGCGGCAACGTATTCCGAGAGCAGACGCGGAGCCTCCATCCTGGTCATGCAAAACGGCCGGACGATTTTTGAACACTATGCCAATGGAGGATCGGCCAGCGGAAGATGGCCAATCTTTAGCGGAACAAAAAGTTTTTGGGGAATCGCCGCACTCGCCGCGGTGCATGATGGATTATTCAGGCTCGACGATCTCGTCTCGGATACGATCACTGAATGGAAGAGTGATCCACGCAAATCACGGATCACCATTCGTCAGTTGCTTAGCCAGACTGACGGTATTGAAGCCGCTTCGCGGCTTCAGCGTCCATCGATTCGAGACCGAAATACCATGGCAATTCGGTTGCCGACGATTGCTGAACCCGGCTCGGCTTTCATTTATGGCCCCAGTCATCTTCAGATCTTTTCCGATTTGCTGCGTCGGAAATTAAAAGGTCACGGCACGATCGCATACTTCGAGGGACATGTGTCGGGGCGGCTTGGACTGCATCGCCTTAACTACAAAAAGGATTCTCTCGGCAATCCATTGCCAGCGACAGGATTTGAATTGACTGCGCGGGAATGGGCGCGACTGGGCGAGCTGGTCCTCGGGCACGGCAATTATCACGGATGGCAAATTGTTCCGGCAGCTTTGTTGCGCGAGGCATTTGCCGGGTCGCAGGCAAATCCGTCATACGGCCTCGCATTTTGGTTGAATCAACAAGCACCAAATGGTCGCGAGGTGGACATGGAACGCATGATCGATTTACCATGGCAGAACGCGCAATGGACAGATGTTTGCATTTGCAAAGATGCGCCCGCCGATATGGTCGTGGCGCTTGGCTCGGGTTATCAGCGCTTGTTTATTATTCCGTCGCTGAAGACAGTCATTGTGCGGCAAGGTTCCAATGCAAAATTTTCCGATGCGCATTTTCTGCGGCTAGTGCTCGGTCGTGGGAGTTGACTTCGCACATCATTTCCTGAACCATTTACAGCTTTATGAACAGATTCGCACTCGGTTGTGGCGTCCTGCTGGCCATCCTGCTTTTCATTGTCGTCGTTGCGGCCCTCGCGTTGGGCGGCAGTTATAATCGTCTCGTCCGCTTGCAACAAGCTGTCGATCAGAGCTGGGCGCAGGTGCAAAACGTCTATCAGCGGCGCGCAGATTTGATTCCGAATCTCGTGAACACAGTTTCGGGCGCGGCCAATTTCGAGAAATCGACGCTCACGGAAGTGACGAATGCGCGGGCCAGCGTCGGGCGCGTGCAACTTGATCCAAACAAAGCGCCTACTGATGCTGCGCAACTCGAGCAATTTCAGGCTGCGCAAGGACAACTGGGCAACGCGCTTTCGCGGTTACTGGTCGTAGTTGAGCGTTATCCGGAACTGAAGGCCAACCAGAATTTTCTCAGTTTGCAGGCGCAACTGGAAGGAACCGAAAACCGAATCTCGGTCGAACGGGGTAACTTCAATACCGCGGTGCAAAACTACAATGTGGCGGTGAAGAGTTTCCCCACAAATCTGGTTGCCGGTATGCTTGGTTTTGCGCCGAGACCATTCTTCACTGCTCAAGCGGGCGCGGAACGGCCACCCGCAGTGCAGTTTAACTTTGGCACGCCTGCTCCGGCGCCCGCCGCAACGGCAGCGCCATAAGGTGATTCTCAATTTTGATGTAGCCGCGAGCGTGTCGCCCGCGATCGTGCAGCCGACACGGCTGCCACTACAGATATTGCGCGCCAAACAAGTCGCTCTGTTGATCGCGGTATTGCTTGCATCCCTGGCAATAGAGTCGCAAGCCGCGGAGGTGATTCCGCCGAAACCCGATCGTTACTTCAACGATTACGCCGGCGTCATTTCGAAGCAGGCCGCCGATCGGTTTAACGAGCAGCTCGCACAATTCGAGCGGGAAACTTCCGATCAAGTCGTAGTCGCGGTTTTTCCCAAGATGCAGAGCGACTCTGACGTCGCTGACTACACTCAACGCGTGGCACAGGCGTGGGGCGTCGGTCAAAAGGAACGGCGCAATGGTGTGGTGCTCTTTGTGTTTATTCAGGATCGCAAGATATCGATCCAAGTCGGATATGGCTTGGAAGGCGCCCTGCCAGACATCACCGCCTACGACATTCGCGCAAACCACATCCAGCCATATTTCCGAAACGGCGATTACGAGGGCGGCCTCGCCACTGGAATCGATCTGATCTGCAAGGCGATCCGTGGTGAGTACAAAGGATCGGGGAAAGTCGTTTCAGAACAACATCGCGGCGGTGGCGCTCCAAGCCTCCTGTTCTTCATCATTTTTGTCATCGTCCTAATCATTATTTCGAGGGTGATGCGGCGACTTGGCGGCTACGGTTATTCGTCCGGTCGAGGCGGCCCAGTATTTTTGCCTATTGGCGGTGGAGGCGGCGGCTGGTCGTCGGGCGGCGGTGGTGGTTTCAGCGGATTCAGCGGAGGCGGGGGGAGCTTCGGCGGCGGCGGTTCCAGCGGCAGTTGGTAGCAAATGCGAACGAAAGAATTTCTGAGCAAAGTCGAGCACGACCAGATCGTGCACGCGATTCGTGAAGCCGAATCAAAAACCTCCGGCGAGATTAGCGTTTATGTTCAGCGCGGCAAACTGAGCGGCGATCCACTCACTGCAGCGCAGAAAAAGTTTCATCAACTTGGTATGCACAAGACGCGTGAGCAAAACGCGGTTTTGATTTTCGTCGCGCCGCGCGCGCACAAGTTCGCCGTCGTCGGCGATAAAGCGGTGCACGAAAAATGCGGAGAGCAATTCTGGCAACGCATTGTGGATGGAATGCGGATGCATTT